>URZG01000012.1 GCA_900552325.1 uncultured Porphyromonadaceae bacterium
GTACACCATACCGCGCTGGGTGAAGAACAATATATTATTGTGCATCGACGCGGGATATACGTACTCGATAAAGTCTTCCTCACGTGTGCTTGACCCACGCGAACCTACGCCGCCGCGGTTCTGTGCACGGAATTCGGTAAGGGGGGTGCGCTTGATATAACCCATGTGCGAGATGGTGATGATCATCTCGTCGTCGGCATAGAAATCCTCGGCATTGAAGTCGCCGGCGGTATAGTCGATCTGGGTGCGACGGGGATTGCCGTACTTCTCACGCACCTCTATAAGTTCGTCTTTAATCACGCCGCGGCATACTTCGGGATCGTTGAGAATAAGTTCCAGACGGGCGATAAGGTCTTCGATCTCTTTGTACTGCTGGTGGAGTTTATCCTGCTCCAGGCCGGTGAGCTGTCGCAGACGCATATCCACGATCGCCTGAGTCTGGACGTCGGAGAGGCCGAAACGCTCGCCGAGAGTCGCCTTGGCCGCCTCAGGACTTTCGGCATTACGTATTATCTGGATAACCTCGTCGATATGGTCGGAGGCGATGATAAGTCCTTCGAGAATATGCGCGCGATCCTGAGCTTTCTTCAGCTCGAACTGTGTGCGGCGAATCACCACTTCGTGACGGTGATCCACGAATGCCTTTATAAGCTCCTTGAGATTGAGCAACTGCGGACGACCGTTTACAAGCGCCACATTGTTAACCGAGAACGCCGACTGCATCGGAGTCATCTTGTAGAGCTTGTTGAGCACAATATTGGCGTTGGCATCCTGACGCAGCTTGATAACTATTCGCATCCCCTCGCGTGCATCGGACTCGTCATTGAGGTCGGCTATACCGTCGAGTTTCTTATCGTTTACGAGCTCGGCGATATACTTTATAAGTTCCGCCTTATTGACACCGTAGGGAATCTCGCGCACGATAATCACCTCATGCTCCTTTTCCTGCTCGATCTCTGCCTTGGCACGCACTACGATACGGCCTCGGCCGGTGGCATACGCCTCTTTCACTCCGGCATAACCGTAGATGGTGCCTCCGGTGGGAAAATCGGGAGCCGGCAGATAATGCATCAGGCCGTCTGTATCTATTTCAGGATTATCGACGTATGCGAGGCAGGCGTTTATCGTCTCCGAAAGGTTGTGGGTCGGCATATTCGTGGCCATACCCACGGCGATACCCTGCGCGCCGTTTACAAGGAGGTTCGGTATACGGGTGGGGAGAACCACCGGCTCCTTGCGGGCATTGTCGTAAGTAGGCTGGAAATCCACCGTATCGGAATCTATATCGCGAAGCATCTCCTCCCCTATCTTCTGAAGGCGGACCTCGGTATAACGCATAGCCGCAGGGCCGTCGCCGTCGATCGAGCCGAAATTGCCATGCCCGTCGACCAGACACTCACGCATAGCCCAGGGCTGCGCCATTCGCACGATGGTGCCGTAAATGGACGAGTCGCCATGCGGATGATATTTACCCATTACCTCTCCGACTGCATTGGCGGCCTTTTTATGGGCTTTGTCGGAGGTGTTGCCCATTTCATTCATTCCGAACAGCACGCGGCGGTGAACGGGCTTCATACCGTCGCGCACATCAGGGAGGGCACGGGATACAATCACCGACATCGAATAGTCGATGTAGGCCGATTTCATCTCGTTTTCAATATTGATCTTGATAATACGATCTTCTTCCAGCATTTTTCTGATGATTATTCTAGTTAACGGGCGCCTGACAAATTACGCCACCACGTGCGGACCGCCTCGACCCGACAGGTTTTGACGGAAACACCACAAGAAGCGCTCAAGGCACCAAATTACAGCACATTGGAGCGGAACGCCATAAACGCCTGCGCGTTCAGCGAGCCATCCATGCATTGAAATCCGCTACAAAGATACGAAATTTAATTCATTTCCCAATCCTTTTCCACAACTATCTTTCCATTCGGCACCATACGCCGCAGAGCTTACAAAAAACACAACATCCGGCAGAAACCCAGGCATCAGAAAACGCCATAACACGCAACTTACATATTTTTCTTCAAATTACACTAATCATGAAAACCGCACCCACATCTTCCTGTTTGCAGTGCCAGTTGTTAAATACCTATATTTTCAGAGGTTAGACCCCTGATTTTGCTTAGCCGGCCTCTCCGACGCCATAAACAGATGTGAAAAATTTTTGCCAATTTGAAAAATAAATAGTAAGTTTGCAAGTGAAACATTTTAATAACTCTACAACCCAACTATTTGGATATGGAAGAGAAGAAACTGAAAATTAGGGATTTGACTTTGCGCGATGGTCAGCAGTCGCTGTTCGCCACCCGTCTGAAACAGGAAGACATCGATCCTCTGCTCCCTTATATAAGGATGCAGGGTTCTACATCATGGAAGTATGGGGCGGCGCCGTGCCCGACTCCGTGATGCGTTATCTTGACGAATCCCCCTGGGAACGTCTTCGCAAGATATCAAAAGCCATTGACGGCAAATCGCTTCTCTCGGCTCTCTCACGCGGCCGAAACCTCTTCGGTTATGTGCCCTATCCCAACTCTGTACTCGAAGGCTTCTACAAGGAGGCCATCAAGAACGGTCTTAACATAATGCGTATTTTCGACGCGCTCAACGACATTGACAACGTAAAGGAATCCATCCGTCTCATCAACGAACTCGGAGGTATCGCCGATGCCGCCGTATGCTACACCGTGGATCCCAAAGAGGAACCGGCAGCCGCAGCTCCCGAGAAGAAAGGATTCTTCGGACGCCTCTTCGGCAAAAAAGAGGAAGCTCCCGCAGCCCCCAAGAAGATCTTCACTGACGAATACTTCGTGGAAAAGGCCAAGGAAATGGAACGTCTGGGTGCAAAGATCATCACCCTCAAAGATATGGCCGGCCTGGTGAACCCCTCGCGCGCCGCATCTATCATAGGCAAGCTGAAACAGGCCGTGAAAGTTCCGGTGGACTTCCATACCCACTGTACTCCGGGCTATGGCCTCGCCTCTTCGGTGATGGCTATAATCAACGGCGTGGATATCCTCGACACCAACATCTGGTACTTCGGCGAAGGTTCTGCTGCCCCCGCGCTCGAACTTGTCTACATATTCTGTAAAAAACTCGGCATTGAAGTCGACGTCAACATGGAGAAGGTAGGCGAAATCCGCGTCAAGCTGGAAGGCGTACGTCGCCGTCTGGCCGACTTCGACCTCAACAAGGATAAATTCCCTCACGCTTTCGATCCTCTCAAAGATACTCTCCCCGCTGAAGTCGACGCCATGTTCGACAAAGCCATCGCAGCCGCAAAAGCCGGCAACGAGGAGGAACTTCTCGCCCAGTGCCACGCCATCGAGGCTCATTTCGGCTTCCCGAAGCCTAACCTCCTCGTGAAGGAGGCCGAGGTTCCCGGCGGCATGTACTCCAACATGGTTGCCCAGCTCAAGGCTCTCGGTGCTTCCGATCTGCTTGACGACGCTATGCGCCTGATTCCCAAAGTACGCCGCGACGCCGGTCTGGTACCTCTGGTAACTCCGACCTCTCAGATCGTAGGTTCACAGGCAGTTCTGCTCGCAATGGACCGCCGCAAAGGCAACGCCGACTACACTCAGGCCAACAACCAGTTCATCTCGCTCGTCAAAGGCGAATACGGCCACACTCCGGTTCCCGTAGATCCCGCGTTCCGCGAAAAGATCACCGGCGATCCTACAGAGAAAGCCTACGACGTTTCCTCCTACAAGAAACCCGGCAATCCCGTTGACGACAAACTCGGCGTGCCCCTGGCTTCAAACACCGAAGAGGAGCTTCTTCTTGAACTTCTCCCCAACGTTGCCAACAAGTTCCTCCGCAACCGTCGCGAGGAAGAGGCCGCAGCAAAAGCGCCCAAGACTGAAGTCAAGGCCGAACCTGCCGCCGCTCCCGCAGCTGCACCCCAGGTAGCCGAGATTACCGGCGAGGTGTTCCGTGCACCCATGGGCGGCCGTATCGTGGAGATCAACGTCAAGCCCGGCGACAAAGTCAAGAAAGGCAACGTAATGCTCGTTTACGAGGCAATGAAGATGGAAAACGACCTGGAAGCAGAACGCGACCTTACTATAAAACAGGTACTCGTAGCCAACGACCAGGTTGTCAACGCCAACGATCCTCTCATTGAATTTGAATAAACAATGAAACAGCCCGGAATACCGGGATATAAAGAGATGGCACTTCAACATTGAGGTGCCATCTTTTTTTGTTCAAAAGAAAAGAATCAAATCAACAACCGTCACAGGGAGGGGCGAACAGAATGTCACATTGCGAAGTGGTGAAGTTCATACCCGAATTAATATAGACATCCGAAGCTTCGATGGTTGCATGACAGTCCCTGTCCATCATTTTTTATTATTGAAAACCAGAAAACATGTACTCCGGAATCAAAAAAACTTCAAAATTCTTGCGTAATTAAACGAATAGAATTAATTTTGCGTTACAATAATAAAGCGAGAGAGCTTGACGGCTTCGCATGAAGCCTGCGAAAATATTGCCACACCAAAGTTGATTGGGAAACTCATCAATTATATATGAAATGCCGAGACAATCTCTACGTCTGATGGCGGGCCCCGATCTCCTTTAGGAGATGTGTTCAGCACCAGGCGGATTACAAAGGACGGAGAGACCTCAAATCCTGTCATTCGGAGTTTCATCGCATCCTTTGATGTGGCACATTACAATACCGACAGACACGACCTTCGCAGTCAGTTTCTGTCGGTATTTTTGTAAAATATTGCACACCAACACTCTATAATGTGCAAAAGTGCATAAATATGTTTTATAACATATTATCCGGCTATGTTTCTGAAACTCTATCCTTTAGAGGTGCCGTTTAAGATCGGTTAAAACATCGTTTACTTTTTTTAAGGCTAAAAAATTTCCCTCATAGCCTGATTTTTAGTAACTTTACAACATCATGTTTTTCACAACATCTTGTTTTGGCATCCTGTCGGTGAACTTTAAAGTTGCCGAATGATATTTCCATGAATACGATGGATTGTTGAGAAACAGACCAAACCTGATTACACGATTATGGAAACTACCCTCATCATCTTAAAACCTTCGGCCATACAACGCGCACTTGCAGGAAAGATCTTATCACGTTTCGAACAGAAAGGCCTCCGCATCGCCGCCCTTAAGATGATGCGTCTTGACGAGAAATTGCTCCGTGAGCACTACGCCCACCTCGTCGACAGACCGTTCTTCCCGTCGCTGCTTCATTCTATGATGGCGACTCCCGTAATAGTGGCGGCGATTTCAGGACTGGATGCCGTTCAGGTTGTACGTCAGATGACAGGCGCCACCAATTCACGCAATGCACTTCCCGGCACTATCCGCGGAGATTTCAGCATGAGCGGTCAGGAGAATGTGATACATGCTTCAGATTCCGTGGAGAACGCGGCGATAGAGGTGGCAAGATTCTTCCGCCCGGAAGAGGTTTTCGACTATTCGCCTCTCGTTACGACGGCGCTTTATGCCCCTGATGAATTAACCCGCTGAACCACCACTCAACGGCTGCCGCATAAAAGACAGCCCAAGAGATAAACAGACTATGCTTCAAAACAATATAATTAAAACGATTACACTTTCGGCTGTGACATTCCTCTCTATTATCACAGCCTCAGCGCAGACCTATCACCTCCCGAAAGCTCACCGGAGCGAACATTCGTCGCTTATCGCAAAACAGGAAAATGTAGGCAATCAGGTCTCGGTGAAAGAGACTCAGGAATTTCTCAATAATCTTTTTAAGGATGAAGAGGAACCGGAAATCGACATCTACACCCAGGGCTGGAACTCACGCAGCGTGAACGCATACGTGGGGAAAGATGTGCCCAACACCAAGGTAATAGATGTAAGTGAATTCGCGATGCCGGTACCCGGATTTGTCACTTCCCCTTACGGCTACCGTCCACGCTTCGGACGTGAACACAAGGGTGTCGACCTCAAGCTCCGCATAGGCGATACCGTACGCGCTGCTTTTGATGGGCGTGTGCGCCTGACTAATTTCGAGCGCAAAGGCTACGGCTATTATGTAATTCTCCGTCATCCCAATGGTCTCGAAACAGTTTACGGCCATCTCTCCAAATTCCTTGTAAAACCCGACCAATATGTGAAGGTTGGCGACCCTATCGCACTCGGCGGTAATACCGGACGCAGTACCGGTCCCCACCTCCATCTGGAGACTCGATTCATGGGCTATCCCATCAATCCGCAGGCAATCTTCGATTTTGCCAACCAGACGGTACATACGGACACATATACATTCGACAAGCGTACCTACAAACAAGCACGAAACTTCGATCCGGCAGCAGCAAAGACGCATCAGCAGCAATACGCACAGCAGACCGAGAAATCCAAACCTGCAGCGGTATCAACCAAAGCCAAAAAGGCAGCCGCAACATCATATACGGTACGCAAGGGTGATACCCTGAGCAAAATCGCATCAAGAAACGGCTTGACAGTGCGGCAACTTTGCAAACTGAACGGCATAAAATCCTCCGCAAAACTGCCGGCAGGCACAAAACTCCGTCTGAAATAAAATATCAGAAAACCGATATAAATCAACCCGGGGCTGACTTTTACAAATGTCAGTCCCGGGTTGATTATTGTGTCAACTGCTAATGGATTCAGAATACCGAATCGTTGAGCAGGCGTCCGTCAAGTTTTGCAACCATACGCCTGTATTCTCTTGACGAGAGATAGCTCGCTATAGCGTCGGCATGCCGAGTATGATGCATGTCGGTACCGATGAAATCCACCCATCCCTTCTCTACAAGGCTTTCCGCAATCTTCTTTACCTCCCTGTTATAGAAACCGGCCAAGGAAAGAAGATTGACCTGAAAAAGAATACCGGATTCTTTTATCTGACGATAACGGTCGCTGTTGTTGAAATAATAGGCATATCGCTCGGGATGCGCGAGGATAGGCTTAAACCCCTGGAGCCTGAGATCGAACATCAACTGTTCGAAATTCCATGCTTCCTGCACGAAAGAGTTTTCAACAAGAATGTAGTTGCCGGGATAAGGATTCACATTCCCGGCCTTGAGCTGTCGCTGAAAAAAATTATCTATTCTGTACTCGGCAGAATGATAAAGCTCTACATCCACGCCCCTCTTTTCCACCGCCTCCTTCAGCTGCATAAAGGCCGGGATTATGGTCTCTGGGGTGTTCTCGAAAGTATCCTGAGTCACGTGCGGCGTGGTAAACACTCTGGAGAAACCCCACTCCCTCTGTCGTTCAACCAGTTCGGCAGCCGGCACGGGTTCTTTCTGCCCGTCGTCAATTCCCGGCACCAGATGGCAATGGATGTCGGTATGGAAACATATTGTCTCCGGCTTGGATTTCCTATTGAAAAAGTTAAACATCGTACTTAGATTTTGTAGTAAGATATAACAGCTACACTCTTTTTATCTTAGATAACAGTTTATTCCTGATTAGCGAACGGGTCTCGCTGTCAATGGCAAAAAACCATCCCATAGCGATTATGATGGCCGTGGAAATACAACCGATGCCCAGTACTCCGAAAAACGAGTTCCTCCAATGAGCCGAAACGCACCAGACCATCACAAACGCGAGTACGAGGATTCCGGAGGGTAACGCAACCCCCTTCATCCAGAAACTCATAAGACGGTAATCGCGTATTTGTGATTTAAGAATTATGCTGTCGATGAATGCAATCAGAAAGATCAATACAAGGTGTACGGCATATACAATGGCCGGAATCCGGGTAAGATAGAGCAACAGCCACATGAGCGCCAGTTCGATCAGATACATTGTTCCGGAAACCACACTCAGACGCGCAACCTTACCGGTCGACTGTATGCCTATCGAGACAATCTCGTTCACAACCTCACCGCATACAGCTATAATGGCAAGCCGGCAGAATACTGCCGTAAACTCAGGAACTTCCTTAAGCCATATTCCCAATATGGTATCCATACATAAGACCATCGGCACCACTATCAGACCGAGAAGCAACAGCGAATATTTCGCGCAATTCTCGAGAAGCCGGTTCATATAACCGATATCACCGCCGGCATACTGTTTTATAATCTGCGGGCGGAAAGCGGTGATCACATTTACGGCAAAACTGTATAGAGTGGTACTTACAGTAGTAGTAAGACCGGAGGCGGCGTTTACGGCGATCCCCCCGAGCTTGTTCAATATAAGCTGAAGCCCCTGTACTCTGGACGCTACGCACATATTGCTGTAAATATTCCAGGAACTGTAACTTACCATCTGTCTAACCACATCGCGGCTAACTTTCCCTCGAATACGACATTCCTGAAAATTCTTGAAGCAGTAAACAGTATACATGATACCCATCAGTAGTATGGCACCGAACATCATCGCCGAATAATATATCAGAGAATCAACGTTTACCGCATATTTAAGCAGCAGCACTACGGCAAGTTTTACCAAAACATTCAGAAGAGAGACGAACGCGAAATATCCCATCCGCTCACGGGCTATTATAAGGGCATAGAACGGGGTCTGGACAATCTGTACCATCAGCCCAAGAATCGCAAACTGATAGGTCCAGACAGCGACCATGCGGCGTTCCGGTCCTACTTCAAGTTCATTGAAAACATACCACAGTCCCGCAGTATCCGCTATGATACCGATAACTACGGCAAGGGCAATATGCACTTTTACCGCAGCTATAAACGTGGCGCGCAGTTTATCTTCATTTCCCGAACCTATCTCATAACTCAGAAACCGCGATGTTGCTCCCGCCATAGCGGAATTAAGGAAGCCGAAACCGATGGCAATCCCGCCTACCACTGTGTAGATGCCATAGTCATCAACACCGAGCACCTCCAATACTACCCTGGATATGTAAAGCGATATAAAAATTGTCAGTAACATCCTGCCATAGAGGTAGAATGTGTTGCGCGCAATCCGTTTGTCGTTTTCTGTAGGCAAGGTTCTTATCGGTTTATTACTCTATTTTATGCAAAGTTACTAATTTCAGAGGAATCCGCCAACATCCGCAGGTCAACATAAACGTATGTAAAAGCGTTTAATAAGAAAATCAACTATTTAACATTCATTCAATTTTATCCTGAATTATGAACAGGTATCTTAAACAAATTCTGGTATCGGTCACTCTCGTTGTCGCCGCGGCCTTTCAATCGCATGCCCAATATTACGAATTGGCCAACCAGCTTCCGTCGCTGATATCTCCCGCCCTATCCGGGTCAATGCGCTACAAAGGTTACGCCGAAGCCGGATTCACCGGAGGATTCACTGATAATAAAGCCAATTTCATGAGTTTTTCCACTTCGCAGGGATTCCAGTATTCCGACTGGTTCTTCATGGGAGCAGGCCTGGGCATCGATGTCACTTTCCGCAATAACGATCTGCGCAGCGACCTTTCCCCTGACCGGAGGCGTTACTCCACAACATCTACCGGAGTCATGATGCCTGTATTCACTGATTTCAGATTCACGATAGGAGGCTCCAAGTCTGTGGCCGCCTTTTTCATAGATCTGAAAATAGGCGCCACGTTCCTGCTCGGAAACAACTACATGGAGTTCCAGGACGGGTACCTTACCAACAACGCCAATTTCTATCTTAAACCGTCGGCAGGCGTACGTATCCCGGTAAATGGTAAAAATCCCCGGCAGACAGTCAATATCGGCCTTACCTACCAGCTTATAACATCGAACAACAACCTCACATGGTACGGTGGCAACTCACTTACATTGAATTCCATTGGCGCCACGATAGGCTATGAATGGTAACGGCCTGCAAAGATCACCGTCTGCCAACAATCCGGTTCACCGAAGGATCGAACGCGGCGAAACCGGTATTGAAATATTTCTCCATCAATCCGCTGGCGGACAGTTCCGATGCCGGCATACACTTGATATGCGGCGGAACCACCAATGCGATAGAGTCACAGACCTCAAAAGCCACATCTATCTCATGGGTTGAGAACACTATGCATTTCCCCTCTTCATGCGCCAGGGACGCAAGCAAACGGCAAAGGCCATATCTCCCGGGCTGATCAAGGAAAGAGGTCGGTTCGTCAAGGAGCAGGATTCCCGTATCCTGCGCCAGCGCGCGCGCTATCATTATCTTCTGGAATTCACCGTCGGAAAGGGTGTCTATACGTCTTGCCACATACTCCTCCATGTCTACCGAACGCAGGGCATCATCGACAATCGCGTTATCACTTCCGGAGAGTCTTCCCCGCCAGGTCGTATAAGGGGCACGTCCCAGTTCCACCGCCTGTCGGCATGTAAGCCCCGGTACACGCTCACGTCGCGTAGCTACCAGCGCCATTTTTCTGGCCCGCTCATTCGGAGACATCGACTTTACCGGTATGCCGTCTACCGTAATATCGCCTTTGAACCGTGTCTCCAACCCTATCATAGAGCGCAGGAGAGTCGACTTGCCCGCGCCGTTGCGCCCTATGAGCGCCGTCAGAGTCCCGTCGCGGAAGTCAGCGTCGCATCTGCTCAGAAGTTCCTTACCATTGAACTCTATGGAATAATCATGAATCCCTATCATCCCCTCGCTGCTTTAAATAGTACATAGATAACGACCGGAATACCGAGAAGTGCGGTCATCGCATTAACTGGCAATGTAAAAGATGACGCGAGAATATCACATAAAAGCACTGCGGCCGATCCGCAAAGCATGGAAACGGGCACAAGCGCCCGGTGGTCGGCGGAATCCGTGAGCATCCTGGCCACGTGCGGCATCGCCAGTCCGATGAATCCTATCGGGCCGCAGAAAGCGGTCACCGTACCGGCCAACAGTGTTGTGGATGAAAAAATGAACCCGCGCGCACGTCTGAGATTCAGCCCCATAGTGGTGGCATATTCCTCTCCGAACAGAAGCATATTGAGCGGTTTCACTGTGGCAAACGCAATAACAAGTCCGATGATTATAGCCGGCACGAGAACAGCGAGTTGCCCTGAGGTCACTGAAGATAGCGATCCCATAGTCCATAGAACGTACGATTTCAAAGCATCCTCCCGGCTTAAAAACTGCAGAATCTGCACTACAGCACTTATACCGGAAGAAACCATCATTCCAAGAATAAGAACCACCATTATATCTTTGAGCCTTGCCGAGACTACAGCCATAAGGGCCAGTACGGCTACCGAGCCGATCCACGCCGCGCCGGCCGTTCCGATCCACATCCAGGTTCCGGCGATTCCAGCCAATGGTGCGCCAAGCACAAAAAGCGCCACTCCGAGAGATGCTCCTGACGAGATACCCAGCACATAAGGACCGGCAAGAGGATTACGGAAGAGTGTCTGCATCTGCAGCCCGCTTACCGATAAGGCAGCCCCGGCAACAAGCGCCACAAGAGCCTTAACAAGCCGGATATTCACCACAATAGCCCGGGTTGCGGCATCACATTCGTTCCCGATCAATGCGTTCACAACCTCACGGGCCGGTATCCTGACCGAGCCTGATCCCATATCAAAGAGAAAAAGCAACACAGTCAGGACGGACATTCCGACCACTGTAAGTTTGATCCTTGAAACCCTCATATTCATTCAAGACGCCGATAATAATACAACTTACCGGAAAATCTGTCGGGATGCAGTATTTTTACGAGATCCGACAGAATTATATCGGGATGCATCACTCCGGACTCGAAGTAGTCGTTTCCGCCGCCCGGAGTGGAACGGAGATTATTGTTGAATACCCCTCCGTTTTTCACACACCTTGTGTTCATGAACCCCGGCACAAGCCGGTCAAGTTCGTCAAGGCTCCCTACATTACCCGGATTCAGCCAGTAATCGGCTTCTCCTGCTATAAGGGACGCCTCCTCACGCGAAAGCGGTATAACATTATCGGAAACCTTACCGCCTGTCAGGATCTCGCCGCCCGCATCGGCTATTAGCCGGGCGCCATAGCTCCCCGTAGGTGGCAGCAGCCAGGAATCGGCATAGGGTGCGTTCATCAGCACTTTTACAGGAGGCAGATCGAGCGCGGCCAATGAATCACGCAAAGAATTATATCTTACGGGTATATCGGCAAAAATCTGCCTGCCCGCATCTATCGTGGAGGTTATCGCCGCAAGCGCCACTACCCATTCAGTCTTACCCAACGGTGACTCTTCCAGATAATCGCCGACATAAAGATACGGAATACCAAGTTCCCTGAGCTTTCCTTCCGTGGCACTTGCCCCCTGGACTCCATAGACCAACACAATATCCGGACGTGCCGAAACCAACTCCTCATAGTCCATCTGTCCCTCATATCCCACATCTGCGATATTATCAAGCCGCGACTTTACGGCTGGGGAAGAAATAAACCTTTTCCCCGAAATCCCTACGATAGCCGATGTCTTGCCGAGCGCGTCAAGCATGGCGACATTTGTCGATGACATGGCCACTATGCTGCCGGCCTTTCCGCGAAGCACCTGCCCTTTGTACCCGGAGGGGATATCCTCTCCATCGGCCAGAACAAGAAGATGAAAAACCACCGAATCAGCCCCTTCCCACGGATCGGTCACCTCTATGATAAAACTTTCCCTACCCTCAGCACCGAGAATACGGAAGCCGGACGCATACTCCGGCACATATATCTCGCGGTCAAACTCAAGCGTGGCATCACCTTTCGAATGGGATCCACAACCACCCAAAGCCACAACCATCAGGGCCGCCAGCAACGGGAGGAGACAACGGTCAGTAAACAATTTCATCATTATTCTTCTTATGGGAGAATTTCGGGGTTATACCGATAAAGAATTCAAAATTTATTCCGGGCATCGGCCTTGACAGCACCGAAATATAATCCTCATTGAACAGATTATTCACGTTTAATTTCAACTGCAATGCAAGCGGCCGGAAATCAAGAAGTTTCTCCAGGGATGCATTGCTCATCAGATATGACGGAAGCGAGCCGGATATCGTTATATCGTTACTTGACATGGTGTGTCGGCGGCTGTAGAAGCACCACTTGTAGGCGAACGCCCATCCTCTCCATGATAGACGCCCGGTCAGAGACGCGGAGTGGAGCGGCACATGAGGGAGCTGTTTCCCGACTGAACGGTCAGCTTCCGAAATCTTATCGCCCTGATTGATAGACGGAGTCCATGAATATGAGCCGCTAAGATCTATAAGCCAACCCTTGCGCGGCGCTACTGCCACATCGGCCTTTACCTCTATGCCGTAAGAGTGTACCCTGCGGATATTGCGGGGAGAGAAGAATCCTTTTGGAGTCGGCAGCCAAATGATCCAGTTGTCAATGTAGGAGTCGAACCATGTCACACTTCCGCTCATGGAAAACAACGATGATTTGCCGACTGTAAAGTTCATACCCGCATCATAACTTATTCCTGATTCATTCCGGAGAGCCGGGTTGCCTCCCGGCAAAAAATACAGGTCGTTGAGTGACGGGAACTTATAATTGCGTGCGAATGATGCACGGGCAATAAGATCAGCCGGGCGCCAAAGTATATAGTCTATGTAAAGAGCCGGAATCGGGGCCGCCCAGGTGGTTTGGTTCATCTCTTCGCGGAGCACCGCCGAAATCCCGAGGCGGGCTGTAGGTTGCCATTTTGCCGACAAGGCTGCTGAGAATTCAGCGCGCCCCTTGTCATATCCCAGAATTTTTTCCCCTTCCGGTGTCGTAACCGGATACATATCCTGACTCTTGACAAAATGCTGGTAGAACGAGAGATTAGCTGTAAAGAACCAGTTGCGCGACGGAGTATATTCGCCTTCGCCCTGGGCATAAAAAGTATTTACTGTGGAGCGTGAGGCCGTCATAGGAGTGAGAACTCCTGTCCCGAAATCACGTTTATAATCATAGTCCATTCTTGTGTGGAGATAGCCACCCTTGACTCCGGCTTTCCACGCGGAACGACTGCGGCTCCAGGAAAGTATGCCTCGGAACGTACTCTCTGTCTGTCGGTTTTCTATTTTTGTCTCGTCGCTGTAATCGGTAGTAATGAGCGGTAATTCACGATTGGAATTTAAATACCACGCGCTCAGACCGAAGCGGTCGCCACGGAGTGTGTTATAATAAATTTCCTGCAGTATATGAAGATCTTTGTAAGAACCGTTGCGGTTCTTTTCTTTAGGATAATACTGCCCGATGATATTCCCCTGTTCATCATAGATGTTTTTTTTCACATCATGATTCGTGTACTCGTAATCATTTGGAGAGGAGGAATAGAAAGCGCGCGTGGAAATCTGCCAGCGGTCGTTCCCGTAACCGAGACGCAAAAATTCATCAAAAGTACTGAACGAACCGATCCCCTGCACATACTGCGCATTGAAACCTTTGCCGGCATCCGGTATTGTGGAAAGCTGCACGAGACCGCCCAGGCCACCTCCGGTCGCGACAACAGATGATGAGCCGTGGAGCAGATCAGCCTTGTCAATGAAATAAGACGGAATCGTAGAGAAATCGGTCATCCCCAACATGGGACTGTTGATTTTCATACCGTTCCAGCTCACCTGGGTATGGCTCGGAGATGTGCCGCGGAAGGCGACCGTAGAAAGAGTCGCCCTTCCGTAGCTTTTTACATATATCGAGGAATTGTAAGCGAGTACATCGGCCATGGAACTGGCGAGGTTGTCCCTGAGCGCAAGTGAGTCGAAAACAGTTTTCGTCACTCCGATATCCTTCATGGGACGCCGGCCTGTAACAGTGACCTCACTCAGGGAGCCACTCATCACAGGCTGCTGCGCCGCGGCAGACATTACCGCGGCGGCAGCTATAGCCGTGAACATCAGCTTATTGACTATCATTTCCAACAGAACGAACCGGGATTTATGCCTGCATAGAATTTATCTGTCAGATTGCCGCTGGCTGAATACCGGTAGATCATACCGGGCTGCTGATAATCGAGAGCATCCCCCACATAAACATCCCCGTTAACCGGATTGACGCTAAGAGAATAAAGGGTGTAGCTGTCGGATGTTATAAACGGTTCCGAAGGGAGAGCGGTGGAATTGATCTTCATTTTCCATACGCCGCCGTTGAGCCAGTAAATGTTCTCACGACGTCCGTCAATGGCAAGAGCTCTGACATAATCACCCTTCTGGAAAGTGAAACGGTTCACAATCTTGAACTCATCGGTATCTATACGGCAAAGGGTCGGCGCTTCATAACCGATGGGATTCTGTTCCCAGCCGCCACCGTCGGTGAGGCACCATATATCGTTGTTACGGTCACGTACAATTCCTACGGGCTGAATCCCGACCTCAAGTTCATCCACGACCTTGTCGGTGGTAGTGTCAATCTTGATAATCTTTTTCTGATACGAAGGACATGCGCAATACACATATCTGCCAACCTGAACCATCGGACCGGTTGATGCCGTATTGGGATCCTCCATACCGGGAACAGTGATATGTCCGGTGACGGTATAAGTCGCAGGGTCGACCACAGCGATGCGGTTGTCGTAATATTGTGTGATATATGCTTTCGAGCTGCTGACGAAATGCATATTACGGGGAGAGGTGAGGTCTGTCACACGGCCTTCCTCCTTGAATGTGTCGGGGTTGATGGCAAACACCACGTTTGAAACATTCATAACAATCCATACTTTGTCGCCGAACATAGTGATGGAATTGGCGGTGTCGCCTAACTTCATACCGTTGGCGCGGGCGAAAACTTCGTTTTCAACCTCTTTGGTTGCGGGATCGTAATAGGACAGGGAGGCATTGGAGCGGGAAAATCCCCCTTCATTGGCTATAAACAGCCCAATGCCTTTGGCATCGAAATCCTCTTCCTTGTCATCGTTGTCATCCATACATCCGCCGAGAGGGAGCATGAACGCGAGCATTGATAAAGCCACAATGGCTTTGGTAAAGATTTTTTTCATTTGATAATATTTAAATCTCTTATTGAGTATATTTCGGTTGATATTTCGCCCAAAGGTCCGCTTTCGGCCTGCGTGGCGCACTGTATTTTAACGAAATCGATGTATTCCAGCATGACAGGAGTGCCGTCGGCATTGACTGCATTGGATATCCTGAACCCGCAATGGCTTCCGGGGCCGAGACTCGGATCGCCAAGATCATCCGACCCGATATTGTCGGCATATCCCCAAGGATAGGGATTATTGCTCCACATGCCGCCTGATGGATTCAGCTCGTTGCGCGGAGATATGCGTGAGCCGTAGAGTGTATAGGAATCAGCGTTTATCCACGCCGGGTAATATGCACGCGCGGCCTTTTTAAGAGACGTCAGATGAGTCACTTTGCCTTCATTTCCGTCGGCATCGGTCCACGACACATCCGCTCCTGATGAAGCCGGCCTGAAATATGTGATATGCGTATTATGTATTGTGGCTGGATCATAATATTCGCTTCCCCGAAGTTCATACCATTCGTCATCGGGCAAACCGTTTCCATTGACATCCTGCATCACCCACACAATACCCGGTTCATTGCTGGCTCCGTGGTCCGAAACAAAGGCATTTCCACGGATTGCAAAATCGTAATCTTTTCCGGACGCAACGACACTGTGGTCGAAACCGGCCACAAGATAGCCTCCGAACGCGCCTAACGATACCATTTTCCCATCTGCGAGGCGTTCCTGCGCCCAGGCAGCCGCTTGCGACTGTGTCGTCACCTCTTTTGCCTCGCCGACAAACTGCCCCGGTGCCGGAATGTACTCGAACACATCAGTAATGAAAGCCGAGGGGGAGCCTGACAGATTGCGCATACGGCTCTTTTCGGTAGCGTCCACCGCCACGATGGCACAATCCGTGGTATATGTGTTTCCATCGGCTGAAATTTCGACTTTCACCGTATATTTACCGGGTAGTTCGGGAGTATAATCAATCATATCGCCATCGGAAGTCATAACCGATCCGTTGACCGTCCAGATGAATTTACCATCGTAATCCGGAGCCACCGCAACCAGACAGACTTTCCTGCCGGGGAATGTATAGCGGTCTGCACACATCGTCATTCCTGACAATGGCATTATACGCAACTTCGCATCATTCCCGGATATTGCGCCGGGTTCTTCCTTACCACCTGCCGGGATTACTTCATCTTTATTGCAGGCAGTCATAACGAGAATGAGTGCCCCGGATAAATATACAAACCTTCTCATCTGACTGCTATTTTTCTATTCCCGAAAATATATATTCCCGGGGGAAGGTTCATGACATCGGCGATAACGGCATCTGTAAGTACGACTCTTCCATCCGGAGTGAAAACCGGCCGTGCCGCCTCCCCCTCTTCCGTTATCGGTGAGGCCAAAGAAGAAACCGCCGCCGGATACAGTACCTGCGCAGGAAACCAATATCCCTCCGGCATTTCCAATGTTTTATCAGAAATCAGTTCTCCGGTCATGGAGTCAGCCGAATACACCCTGAAACAGCCATTGAAATAATCGCCTGCGGCCTCGGTGGCGATTATCGTCACCGATCCGTCGTATGGATTCATGCTTATTCCCTGCCCGTAAAGCGAATTATCGAACTCTCCCGTTGCGGCAGGTAAGGTTATGAAGTCAGAAATATATTCTTTGCGTTCGGTATCATAGCGGCCTACTGTGGAGGAATACCGGCGAGCCATCAGCAACGCACCGTGTGCATCGTCGTATACAAACGGCTGGAGTGTCCAGGATTCCCATACGTCGGTCATTGACGCATCAATTCCTTCGATATCGATCTTCCGGACGTAAAGATCAGCTGACGATATCTCCACTATCTCCCCCGTAGATTCGGTTGTACCCACAAATACGCGGCCGGTGTCGGAGCAGGTGACAGCCGTTGCTCCGCTGACAGGAATTATCTTCATCACCTCATCCGTCTCAACATCCACAACAACGATTCCGTCGCGCCGGCTCACAGCAAAGAGTTTTCCGTCAAGCATCAGGCTTTGTCCGAACATTCCTGACGAGAGTCCGGGAGCGGTAACGCGCCCCGTCACCGCCATATTCTTCAGGTCTATTATATAAAGTCCTTCCGATGTGGAAAGATATCCTTTTTCAGGCGAAATGGCGCTGAGATAAAAAGCCTGTGTATGTCTCGGAAGTTCTGTCAAGGCCCCGTTATATTTAAGAGATGAAGCCTCCATCGACGTTATGAATCCGCCCCCGGCCGCCTCTTTGCTTACTATGTATACCTTGCCGTCACAGCAGCATCCCGACTGGGATGTAGTGCCGAGATAATAACCCTGATTCTGTTTCGAGAAGGCCCTGTATATGCGAGAGCCGTCCTCTCCGAAAAAAGCAACAGAACCATAATCGGCCCCATATTGCCCCTCGCATACGATCAGCATCCCCCGGCTGAAGTCGGTGGCGCCCAATGCCCCTGCTGACAACATGGTCAACGAGACAATAAGTGATTTTCTGAAAACGGCCATATCTCTAAAAAAACAATCCCGGCAACCGCAAACGATAGCCGGGAAAAGATTGGCGTAGAACTTGAACGAAACGTAAAGCAGTCACGGTCAGACCGGAAGTTCCGCATCAAGCATTTCGGCCTATTATCCCGCAGGCTCCTGAATGCGATCGCTTCCGGCAGGTATTCTGACTTGTCCCTCATCCGGAGCGCGCCTTCCCGAAGCACTGGCTTCAGTGACATATTGCGCCCGGTTGCCGGTAACCGGCAGGGGATTTACAGCAGCGGGTACTGTCGACGGATTTTCACCGTGTTCCCTGACCTCCCGCCGTGGCAGGAGGATTCCAAAAGCGTTGCAAATTTAATGAGAATTTATGAGAAAGCCATATAGTATGGGAAAAAATTGTAATTTTGCGGATATGAATACCCATACCGCCACGGCAATACAGAACACAATACGCAGAGAAGCCGATGCGCAACAACAAAAGATTCTCATGCGCTTCTTTAAAACCGGTCCCGGAGAATATGGCGAAGGCGACCGTTTCCACGGAGTGCGGGTACCGAGAATAAGGGAACTTGTCAGACAATACAAGAACACAGCGACCCTCGACGACGTGCGGTATCTTATCGCCTCGGAATACCATGAGGAACGTCTTGCCGGATTGCTCCTTCTTATAGAATTATACAACCGGTCGAAAAAGAAACGCCGTCATGAGGAGACAAAATTTATGGTAGACTTCTACCTGTCGGTAATCGACCGGGGAAACAACTGGGACCTTGTGGATATGGTAGCGCCGAAAATCCTCGGAGACTATGTGGCAGACAACAAGGAGGAAAATTACCTCCTTTATGAACTCGCACGGATGGATGACAGTTTGTGGCACC
>URZG01000013.1 GCA_900552325.1 uncultured Porphyromonadaceae bacterium
TGGTGCGGCCCGTGGCGCGGCGGCTCAGCTCCGTGGCCAGCTTGATGCGCTGGGCCTCGCCGCCGGACAGCTCGGTGGAGGGCTGCCCCAGCTTGATATAGCTCAGCCCCACATCCATCAGGGTCTTGAGCCGCCCGTAGATCCGGGGCAGGTTCTCAAAGAAGGGGAGGGCCTCCTCCCACTTGTCGAGCATCTCGTAGTTGCCGCCGATCATCAGGGAGATTCCTGGGTCGTCGGGGAAGTATCTCAGGGCGCGTTCACCCACATCGTTGGATCGGCCGTAATTCTTTGCCGAGTACCACAGGCTCATCACTCCCTGCCAGCGGTGCACGTCGGAGGGATCGGCGTCAAGGGCCACTTCCTGCTGCTCGGCGGCTCCGGCGAAATCCTGCACGGCCACGAGATAGGAGGAATAGAGGTCGCGTATGCGTGGCTCGTGCGGGTTCTGGTTTATTATCACATCGAAGAGGTGCTGTATGCGGGGGCGCTGGAGGGAGTCGGTGTAGAGCTGGCGCACGTAGCTGCCGAGCATCTCGAGCTTCACCTCCACGTCGAGGCTCTCCATACCCAGGGCCTTGAACACCTCGCGGTCGAACGCCACGGAGTCGCCGCGGTCCTTGAAGAACTCGGCGCGTTTGTAGTATGCCAGGCCGTTGGCCGAGTCAACGGCGCAGGCGTAGTCATAGCAGGCTATGGCCGAGTCGGGGCGCTGGAGCACCATGTTGACGTCGCCGGCGTAGATGTAGAAGTTGGAGTTGCGCGGCGAGGCTTTGCGGAAACGCTCGAGTTCGGCGAACACCGCTGCGGTATCGCCCAGTTCCATAAGGGAGCGCACGGTGTGTGAGGTGAGGCCGAGGTCGGCGCCTTCGGCGCGTTCGATGCGCCGCATCACCTCTATCGACTTGCGCAGCGACAGGGAGTCGCGGCGGTTGGTGAGGGCTTCGGCATATTTCAGGGCCACGTCGGAGTTGTCGGGGTTGAGGGAATCGAGGGTCTGCCACACGCGCACTGACTCGGCGGTGTTGCCCAGGCGGTCGTTGATCATGCCGTAGAAAATGGCGCCGTAGTAGTCGGAGGGGTTCTCGGTGAAATGGCGGCGCATCATGCGGTATCCGCGGGAAGCGTATGTGGTGTCGCGCTGCCCTAAGGCCATCATGTAATAGCCGAGGGTTATTCCGGCATCGGTGTCGGTGCTGTCGAGGGCCCAGGCCCCCTGCATGAGGTCGAAGAAGGCATCGTCGCTGTCCTGGGTGTTCTGGCGCAGGGCCTCCATGAAATAGTAGTCGGCCTTGCGAGCGTCGGCGCCATCCTCCCATTTCACTTTTGCGCTATTCTTTTTCGTGGAACGCGCCGGCGAGGGGAACACGACGGATGCCGCCATGATAGCCATGGCGACGACGAAACCGATATTCCGATAGATTTTCTTCATCGTTCAACAGGTTATTTCACGCCGGAATGGCCGAAACCTCCGGCTCCGCGTTCTGTTTCGTCAAGCGATTCCACCTGCTTCCATCCCACGCGGGTATAAGGCGCGATTACCATCTGGCAGATGCGCTCGCCGTCGTTGACGGTGAAGGGTTTGTCGGAGTGGTTGATCACTATCACGCCGATTTCGCCGCGGTAGTCGGAATCGACCGTACCGGGGGAGTTCACCAGCGATATGCCGTGTTTGATTGCCAAGCCGCTGCGTGGACGTATCTGGCACTCATAACCCTGCGGCAGGGCGATATACAGCCCGGTAGGGATCAGGGCGCGCTCGCCGGGAAGGAGTGTGACGTGGTCGGTGAGAAAAGCGCGCACATCCATTCCGGCGGAACCTTCGGTGGCGTATGCCGGCAGAGGATGGTGCGATTTATTAACAATATCTATATTCAATGGGTTCATAACGTTATACTTTCTGCAAAGATAACGCTTTTAATAGAAGTATCGGCCACGCGGCGTGTAAAAAATAAGCTGCCGCACAATATATTGGCGGGGATAAGAGTGGAGGTTCGTACAGGTATAAAAAAAAATTACTCGTCGTCGCGACGAATAATCTTCTTACCTTAAATCTAATACCATGAAAAACTGATGCAAAGGTAGGCGTTTTATGTTTTACAGCATAATTTTTTGGCGAAAAAATTGACTGCATTAACATAAATTTGCATAAACAGGCGGTTTGTGATGGGTTTGAAACAGAATTTTGCACTTTTGGGTTGGGATGGGTCTCTCGCAGATTAAAAGGGGAAGAGGTAAACGAGCTTCGCGGAAAGGGATTCCAACGGTGCTGCGGATTGTCGCCGCGCTGTAGGGACGCTCCGCGGAGCGTCCGCCAATCCGGCCTCTCGCCTATTATTTCTCTCGCAGATCAAACGGATAAACGGATGAGGCCGGGGTAAATCCGACGGAGGGCGCCGGCGCCCCAATGACTAAAACGGATTGAAATTACCCACGCGTGGCGGCGGACGCTCCACGGAGCGTCCCTACAGATTGGGTTGCGAATGAAATGAGCGTTTACCCGACCGGCTCTCTAACCTCTTGCCTCTTGCCTCTCGCCTCTTGCCTCTCGCCTCTTCGGATAGGTACAAAAAAAAATTACTCGTCGTCGCGACGAATAATCTTCTTACCTTAAATCTAATACCATGAAAAACTGATGCAAAGGTAGGCGTTTTATGTTTTACAGCATAATTTTCGGGCGGAAAAATGAGATGTATTAATATAAATTCACGCAAATGGGGCTGTTTTGGGTATTTTGAAACATATTTTTACATTTTGAGGAAGTTTTTTATTGCGTTGATGTGGAGGTCGCGGATTGTTTGGCGCCCGTGGGAGGAGAGAAGAAATTCCACATCGGCACGATTGTCCAGAAACAGGTTTTCGGTCAGAACGGCGGGGCAGAGCGTGTGGCGGCATATATAGAGGTTGGACTCCACGTAACCTGCCGGGCAAGGGGCGCGGTTGCCGCTCAGGTTGAGGCGCTGCGCTTCGGCATAGAGTAGGGAGGCCAGGCGCCGGGCGGCCGCCGAGGCGTTGGGCGCTACGAAAGGGAGGAATCCCGAAGGGGTGTGCCACTGTCCGTCGGAGCCTGAAGCGTTGTTGTGTACCGATATAAGAACCACATTACGTGCGCCGTGGAGGTGGCAGAGGTTGTTCACGCGGTTGACGCGCTGTACAAGGGGGAGATCATGTTCTTCGGGCACGAGGGTGCGGGCGTCGATCCCCTCTTCGCGCAGCCGGTCAACGATGCGGCGCACCATGTCGCGCGTCCAGGCCCATTCGCGCAGTCGTCCGTCGGGTGAATGTTTACCGGGGGTGTCGGCGCCGTGGCCGTTGTCAAGAAGCACTATCATAGCAGGTTAAAATTTAGTTGATGATTTTCGCCTGCAAAAATACGGTGCCGGAACGGCGTGAAGTGTGCCATCCTCTTCCGCCGATACATAAAAAAGCGCCGTGTCGTTCTCTACGACACGGCGCCTTGCGGGGTAGCCGAAGTGGGACTCCTTTTCTGTGATTCTATATAATTTGCTGAATTTTGTTGAAATTCGGCCTATTATTATATAATGTATTAATAATTAAGAATTTATAAATGCAAATTCCCACAACAAGTTTACGATTGAATTTCTCGGAATTTCGGTAAATTTTATTTTGGTAGTCATTTGGTAGTCAAAAATACGAAAATTTGATTACCTTTGCGGGTGTTAAATTTTCCCACATGGCAACAATAAAACGTGAACTATCCCCTAAAGTCAACGGGGACGGAAAGAGTGAAATAATTTTACGTGTGTCTGTATGCCGCGGTGTGCAGCCGCGGATAAAATCGGGCATATTTATCGACCCGACAAAATTTCATGCCGGGGCAATAATAAAACCACGTGCCCACCGTATCGAATTTGCAGAACTCCGCCAAATAGAATCCGAGTTAATCCGAGCGGAACAATTTTTAATAGATTTCTGCCTGAGTACGCCAACCGATCAACTGAGGCGGGAAACAATTGCCGCCGCCCTGGAGGCTTACCGACACCCGCGAGATCCGCGGCCAAAAGAAGAAACAGAAGAACGGGGCGGGGGATTCTTTGGGGCGTTCGGCCGGTTCCTGGAGACTCGGAATATTACAGAGTCACGTAAAAAAAGCTACCGTGTATTGTGTCGCGCCCTGCAGCGGTTTGAGGCTTACCAGCGCAGGGAAATGCTTAGAGAGTATGCGTTAACACTGGATGGATTCACCGTTGACACCGTGCAGGATTTTGAATGTTTTTTGCGTAATGAACCCGCCATATATGAAAAGTACCCCGATATTTATTTAGTGTACCCCTCCGATACCCGAAAGGCGCGTAAATACCCTAAAGCCCTGCCGAAAGGGGATAATACGATTGTGTGTACATTTAGCCGTCTGAGGGCTTTTTTTAATTGGTGCAATGCCCAGGGGTTAACGATGAACCGGCCCTTTTTAAAGTATGCGGGGGTAAAGGTGGAGCGCTACGGCACCCCCTATTACATAACGGCCCAGGAGCGCGACCACATAGCAGAATTTGACCTTAGCAACGCACCGGCGCTGGAGGTGCAACGGGACATATTTATTTTTCATTGTTTCATAGGGTGCCGAGTGTCTGACCTTATGAGGCTGACGCCCGCTAACCTCATAAATAACGGTATCGAATACATCGCCACAAAAACCAAGGGGGAACACCCCGAGGTTATAAGGGTGCCGCTACATGAGCGCGCCCAGGCGATATTAAAGAAGTATCAATCCAATGGGCGCCCGGTGTTATTGCCGTTTATTTCAGCGCAGAAGTATAACGAGGCTATAAAGCGGATTTTCACTATTTGCGGCATTACCCGCGCCGTTACAGTGTTGAATCCAACCACAGGGGAAGAGGAGCAGCGACCTATTAATGAAATCGCCAGTAGCCATATTGCGCGCCGTACTTTTATCGGGAATCTCTACAAGCAGGTTAAGGATCCTAATATTATAGGCAAGCTATCAGGGCACAAGGAAGGCAGCAAGGCATTTGCCCGGTACCGCGATATAGATGAGGATGTAAAACGTGATCTCATTAACCTTTTGTGAATCTCCGCGCCATGAAAGAAAATGAGATAATATTGCGGCAATTGTGGGGATGGCTCCGAGAGAGGCATATTAATAACGCCCAGGCAATGCGTTTGGCAGATACCCTGGACCCCTCAAAAGATTCCCCCGAGGCTTACAGGCTGCGGGCATTAATAGAATTATGCGATTGTGCGAAAGTCGTAAACAGAGGCCGGAAAAAAACAAAAGCCCTTCTGTTTTTTACATCCGGTGCGGATTCACATAAAATCGCGTTGAGGCTCCGGGAATATATGGAGCGTTTCAAAGGTTCGCGATATTGGAGGCTTTACGATTTTACGGCGCCCCAGGCTTTGGCGATGGCCGCACGCGCTTTAATAGAGGTGGGATATCTAACGCCCGACGCCCCTAAAATCGCTATCAGGCGCGTATTATTAAATCTTTTAACCGGCAACTGTGACAGCAACGATTATGGGAGCGCGAGCGCATTTTATGTGAATTTCAATAAGGGCGCGCAGGAAGAATGGAGTGGGCACCAGTTGAAAAAACTTGTGGAATACTTGAGGAATAATTGACCGCGGCAAATATGCGCAATGTTGCAAAGTGCGGCATTAAGTTGCATCAAAAAGAATTAATTAGAAAAGTAATTTATTACTTTGATTGCAACGTAAGGCGGGAGTAACTTTGCCGCGTATTCCTCACGATTGCGGGGTGACACAACCGCGCAGGGATGGAGGCCATTAATTACCATGAGCGAAGAAATATTAAATGTTGTGAGGAGCGGCGCGCCCGGTGTTATGCTGGTTGTAAGCGCCGAGGATTTGCGGCTGGTAGTAACGGATATGTGCCGGCGCCATGAGGCCAGGATGGAAGAGGCCGCCGCACGACAAAAGGAGCGCCCCACATTATCACGGCGGGAAACTTCCCGGTTACTGGGAGTGTCGCTAACTACGCTTTGGCGTTGGGAAGTATCCGGGTATCTCAAGCCCGTAAAGATAGGCACAAAAGTTATGTATAGGGCATCCGATGTGGAGGGGATGTTAGAGCGAAAGGGGGCCGCCGTATGAATCACACAAAGGAAGCCGCGACACCATCACACGACGACGTGCGGGTAATGGGCGATCTTATTGTTATTCACGCGCAAGGGATGAAACGTGCACAGATACGCACCCTCGCCCGTACATGCCTGAATTTCGCTAAAGACTTACGAGAAGTGCGGAGCCGCAATGATCAAGATATATCGAATTAAAGAGGGTACCAAGCCCCCCCGGGGGGTGTTTTTTAAGACGGGGGCACCCCCGGGAAATCTCGCCCACACCTTTGTTTTTGTGCGAGCGACATTTTTAATTTAAGCAAATATTTGACAATCAGTTAATTAAATAATCAAATGCCCGAACAAAAATTAATAATTTATATAGCTCCCCGCCGGGATTCTAAAGCCTGGGCGCGAACGGAGGAGGGATGGGGGGATTTTGCCCGCAGATTTTCCCCTCATAATGTGAGGCGGGTTAAGGAAACCACGGCGGAGTATCAGGCCATGACTAAGGACGACCGCGCCCGTATAAAGGACGCCGGAGGGTATGTTGGCGGCACACTCAAAGACGGTGTGCGAAAAAAAGGCAGCGTAGCGGATCGGTGTCTGTTAGTCCTGGATGCGGACCGCGCCGACAATGGAACGTGGGATCAGGTTTGTGAAAAGTTCGCCGGGGTGGCCTCCCTGTGCCATACAACGTGCAGCCACACGCCCCAGGCTCCACGACTGCGGATTATATTTCCCCTGGACCGCGCGGTCAGCCCTGAGGAATACGGCGCAATCAGCCGCCGTGTAGCTCAGGAGATAGGGCTGGAGTATTTCGACGCCACGACACACGAGGTGAACCGGATGATGTTTTGGCCGGTGGTGTGCCGTGATGGGGAATATTGGTGTGATGAGCAACCAGGCGTCCCCTTATGCGCTGATGAAGTGTTAGCCACCTATGAAGATTGGCGCGACATGACGCGTTGGCCTGGTATGGACGGAGCCCAGGGGCATAGAGCCCAGGGAATGGATAAGGCCGCCGACCCTCTGGAAAAGCCGGGACTTATAGGCGCTTTTTGCCGTACCTACACAATGGCCGATGCGATAGAGAAGTTTTTACCCGACGTCTACGGCGCCACGACGTCCCCGGGGCGTTATACTTACAAAGGGGGACACACTGCCGGCGGCCTGGTGATATATGGGGATAAGTTTGCCTACTCGCACCATGACACCGACCCGGCAGGGGGCAGGCTGTTAAACGCATTTGACCTGGTGCGCCTCCATAAGTTCGGGAACCTGGACGACCAGGCGAAAACCGGTACCCCCGTTAACCGCCTCCCCTCATACTATGCAATGGAAAATTTTTGCATCTCGGATCCCGATATTAAGGCGGAAGCTGTGCGGGCGCAGACGGAAAAGGCCGCGGCAGATTTTGCCGGTATTGATCCGGAAACAATCGACGCCCGGCGCGCAGACATTGAACGTGTATTAACTCGGTTGGAGGTAGACCGCAAAGGCCGAGTTTTACGGAATCCCTCAAACCTCAGAATAATACGAACCGAAGACCCTTTGTTGCGACGTGTGCGCCGCAACGATTTCGACGGCTCCGACATGACGGAAACCGCCGAGTTTACCGGCGTCGATGACGGCACACTCTGCCGAGTGGATGACGGGACGTTGAAACGGATTAGCAGATATATATTCGCCACTTATGGGCTGGAGATTACGCCAAAGAAAGTTATGGAGGAACTGACGCCGCGTGAATCCTCCTGCGCCTGGCATCCGGTTAAAGAATTTATAGAGGCCGCGAAATGGGACGGCACACCCAGGGTTAACCGGCTGTTAATAGACTATCTCGGCGCCGAGGATTCACACCTGACAAAGGAAATAACCCGTAAATGGATTACCGCCGCGGTGATGAGGATATATGAGCCGGGCGCCGAATTCCACAACGTTTTGACCCTAACGGGGCCGCAGGCAGTAGGCAAGAGTTATTTTCTACGACGGTTGGCGGTATGCCCTGAATGGTTCACCGATAATCTTAACCTGGCCGGGACAGACGCACAGCGCAGGGAGGCCGCCCAGGGTAAATGGATTGTGGAATTGAACGAGTTAACCGGATTACGCCGCGCGGAGTGGCAAGCCTTAAAGGGCTATATTTCGCAAAATACCGACCGCGGGCGCCTGGCCTATGCCGTTGCCGTATCTGAATCGCCCAGGCAGTTCGTTTTTGCCGCCTCAACCAACGATGACGCCTTTATAAGAGAATCAGACAAAGGGAACCGCCGGTGGTGGATTGTGCCAGTGACCCGCCGCGGCAGGGATTGGCCGGATAATCCGGAGAAGTTAAAGGCCCTGCAGCATCAAATATGGGCGGAGGCTTACCGTATGTATTTAGAGGCTATGGCCGCCGGAGAGAATCTAAATGAACTTTCCCCGGAGAGCCGCGACGCTATGAGTAAAAGGCAGTTCGATTTCTCGGAAGATAACGACGAAGCACTACGTAAACAGATTGTGGATTATCTGGCTATTAATCCGCCCGTACTCTACAGCGCTATGACAGATAAAGCCCGGAGGGGGTTTTATGCCGATGAAGAGGGCAATTTTCATGAAAGAGGTCCGGAGCGCCGCAGGCTGTTTTTCGCGCACGCCTTTATTAACGATTATTACGGATTACCATCCGCGGCGGTGCGGCCTGAGAAAGGCACTGCGATAATAGGTAAGATTAACGCTATTATGCGCAGCTTACCGGGGTGGAAAAATCAAACCATCCGATATCCGGGGTTTCCTAACCCAGTAAAAGGTTTTAGCCGGACGGCCGGAGGGGATGGCGAAGAGGATGACGACATAATCTAAAGTTACCTGGCCGCCGGTTACCTGGCCGCGCGGGATTTGCCGTATAACCGCGCAGGACTCGGTTATATAGATAGTTATACTTTCGGTTATATCATAAATAGCTATAGAACAAATGAATATACTACATTGTAATTATGTAACTGATAATATTATATGTATATTTATTTTGTTATTTAGGTAAATTAGGCACGTAGGAAAAACCCGCGAAAATGCACGAAAACGCCTCCACACGCCTTGTGGCGCCTAATTGCGCACGTTAAACGCCTCCACACGCCTTGTGGCGCCTAAATCGCCTAATTGTGTATTTACATACATATACGCGGTTATGGTTATACAGTTATCCCGCGCCTCAGTCCGCCCAGGTATTGAGGGGGAACCCCTGGCCCCCGGTTTGCCTGGCCGCCCCGAGGCAGCGGGCCAATCGGAAATTCGACCGGCGCAATTTTGCGTTCATTGCAGGGGGGAGATTTACGAGAATCCGCAATTGGTTTTTCGTCCGTCGCCAAAGAGGCACCAAATTTGCCCGCTGTTGCGATTCTTTTGCAAAAATGATAATCTGATCACAAAAGGCAATAAAATGCGACACGGCGCAAATTTACGGCCTTTTTGGCGATGTTTGCGGTTTGTTTCCCTCTTGCGGTTTACAGTCCGCCCAGGTATTGAGGGAAAACCTGGCCCCCGGTTTGCATGGACGGCCAAAGGCCTAAAGCTATAAACGCTTCAAATTTGCCCGCTGTTGCGATTCTTTTGCAAAAATGATAATCTTATCACAAAAGGCAATAAAATGCGACACAGCGCAAATTTGCGGCCTTTTTGGCGATGTTTGCTGTTTGTTTCCCTCTTGCGGTTTACAGTTCGCCCAGGTATTGAGGGAAAAACCTGGCTCCCGGTTTGCATGGACGGTTTGCGCGGAGCAGTTTTTTATTGTCAAAAACTTTGCGGTGCCAAAAATTTGCAGTAGATTTGCAGCTCCTAAATGTTGAGCGACCGCCGCAAGCGGTTGTAAGTACCTTATTTGCCCTTTGCATGGTGGCGGGATCGGAAACGACCGCGCGGTTACTCAACAACCGAGGACACCTAACCGGGGGGCTTTTTTATTTCCTAAATGTTGAGATTATGAACCCTAACCCCACCCCGAGCCGACAGCACCGCCCGAGCAGGTTTGCCCGGCTCCTGGAGCAACTGAACCAAGCGCGGCAAGAAAGAGCGGCCGCCGTATCTTTTATTCTGACCATCAGACGTTGGGACGAATTTAAACAGTACATCAACCTGACGAGCTGCCGCGATTACGAGGAGTTGGAGCGCCAAATAATAAACGGCGCCCGTGAGGCCTACAGCCGGCAACGTCAGTACATCGAGACACACAAGCGCCACAGCGAGCCAAGCGACTATGCGGAAGTTAAAGAGCTCCGCAAACAGGCGCGCACCGCCCACGACGAATTGCTTGGGGCGCGTAACACCCTGCGCATATATGCCCAGGATATAAACAGACAACGTGCGCAGCTCATTAAGGAGCGTGAGCGCGCCGGAACCTGGCAGGACTGTTATAACGACCTATACGCCCGCGCGGTGGGTAGTATGCCGCCCGGGGATATGCGCGCGCACCGCGAATTTGTGCGGCGTGTGACCCGGCGCTGATCACCATCCCGCGCACATCGGTTATACCTGGGCCTGCAGTCACGATGTGGCGATTTAGGCCACATTTGATTTTGAAGTATGGAAAATATTCACTAACTTTGCGCCATACATCCACGGCATGCCATGTGGGAAATTTAACACGACACAGGCCCCGCGGAATCCCCGTTGGCGTTGAATCGAAGAGAAGAATTTAGCGCACGGAAGAACCCCGTCAGCCTCCCGATTTAGGGCCCGGCGGGGTTTATTTTTGCGCTTGGTAGTCATTTGGTAGTCAAAAACGGGATATGTAAAAATCGCAAACGTTGACAATCAGACGTTTGCGATTTTCATGTGTAGCCGAAGTGGGACTCGAACCCACACAGCCTAATGGCCAAGGGATTTTAAGTCCCTCGTGTCTACCATTCCACCATTCGGCCGACCTTGCGGAGCGGCATAACCGCCGCCTCACGATGCAAAATTACGGAGAATTCCGATAACTGCAAAATTTTTAAGCGCTATCTGCGATATATTGCCCGGTTTGATCCGGGATGATCGTCGCGGGTTTACTTTGTGGCGAGGCAGGAATCGAGGAGGGCGGTGAGGCGCTCGCGGGAACAGTGGCGGTAGATGAGCACGAGTTTGATCATGCGGTCGCCCAGCTCGGGATCCCAGTCGCGGTCGAATGAGGGATCTGCGGCGCGGAGCGAGGCGATATCCTCGGCCGGTGCGGTGGCGTACCAGAGGCCGGCCTGGGTGATCTTTTTCTGAGAACCCACTGTCTCGAAAAGAACCGACATATCGGGATTGTTCGAGAAGTAAACCACACCCTTGCAGCGGATTACGTCGCGGGACCATTCGTCGGCCAGCATACGGTCGAACTTGTTGAAATCGAATGGTGCGCGGCGGTAGTAGACGAAGGTCTGTATGCCGTATTCTTCGGTGTGGGAGCAAGGGCACGATGCGTCGTGGTGGTGATGGTGGCCGCAGGTGCAGGTCTCCCCTTCGCCGTGATGATGGTGGTGTTCGTGATCATGATGATCGTGATCGTGTTCGTGATCGTGACAGTGCTCGTGGTGGTGGCGTGCGCGGTGTTCCTCCTCTTCGGTCATCACGCGGTCAAGGCCCTGCACCCATGCGGCCTGAGTGGCCACGCGGGGGAAGGAGAAGAGGTCGGTGTGGATGATACGTTCCAGCGGCACGTCGGAATAGTCGCAGGTGAAGATCTCCGCGCCGGGGTTGAGGGCTGCTACCACCTCGCGGGTGGCCTCGAGCCGTTCCGGGGTCACGGAGGATGCCTTGTTGAGCAGGACGATGTTGCAGAACTCTATCTGATTGGCCACCAGGCGCTCGATGTCGTTGTCAGCCAGATCGTGTGAGGTGAGTGCGTTGCCGCCGTCGAACTCGTCGGCCAGTCGGAGAGCGTCGACCACCGTCACTATGGCGTCGATGCGTGGAATCCCGTGGGCGCAGACCTCCGGACCCATTGTGGGGAAGGAACAGATGGTGCGTGCGATGGGTTCCGGCTCGCAGATACCCGATGCCTCGATGACTATGTAGTCGAACTTGCCGGTGGCCATGATGCCGCGCAGCTGTTCCACGAGATCCATCTGCAGCGAGCAGCAGATACAGCCGTTCTGCAGGGCCACGAGCGACTGGTCGGCCTCGGCCACCACGCCCCCTTTCTGGATGAGCGAGGCGTCGATATTGACCTCGCCGATGTCGTTGACAATCACGGCGAAGCGTATTCCGGCGGTATTTTTGAGTATGTTGTTTACAAGAGTAGTCTTCCCGCTTCCGAGGTAACCGGTAAGCAGGAGCACGGGGGTGAATTTCATCTTTCTGTTACTTATAGTTTTCGGCCTGACGGCGTATATCGTTGAAAATGCGCACTTCGGCGTCGGTGAGCGCTTTGCCGCGCCGGGCCATCATGCGTTCGGCTATGGAGAAGAATTTCTCCATCGGCACATCGTTGAATCCGGCGGCGCCCCCTTCCTGGAAAGAAGCCACGAAGTTGCGGGGGAAGCCCGAGCCGTGGATATTGACGCCCACACCCACCACCGTGGCGGTGTTGAACATGGTGTTGATGCCGGCTTTGGAATGGTCAGCCATGATCAGTCCGCAGAACTGCAGGCCGGTGCGGAGGAATCGGTGAGCGGGGTAGTTCCAGAGCTTGATCTCCGTGTAGTCGTTCTTGAGGTTGGAGGCCACGCATCCGGCGCCGAGGTTGCACCACTGGCCTATCACGGCGTTGCCGAGGAAACCGTCGTGCGCCTTGTTGGAGTAGCCGAACATCACCACATTGTTGAGCTCGCCGCCCACCTTGCACCAGGGTCCGATGGTGGTGCCGGGGTAGATCTTGGTGCCCATGTTCACGGTGGCGTGTTCGAGCAGCGCGATGGGGCCGCGCAGACAGGAGCCTTCCATCACCTCCACGTCGCGCCCGATGTAGATCGGACCGTGCGAGGCGTTGAGAACCACACCCTCCACCACGGCGCCGCTCTCGATGAAGATGAGTTCGGGCGAGCCGATGACGATGTTGCTGCGGTGGATGGGTTGCCCCTCGCGTCCCCGGCATAGGCGCTGGAAGTCATCTTCGATCTGGCGCCCGTTGAGCCGGAAAATGTCGGTCAGGCGCCGCACCTCGGTGACACGGCTGTCGAAGTGCATCACGTTCATCTCCACCCCTTCGCGTCCTATGATCCCGCGGAAAGCCCCGGGTGTGCCGCGGAAGGCCACCAGCACCTCGTCCCCCTCTGTGTTCCGGGCGGTGAGGGCGGCATCGGCCGGGAGAGTCCCGAGCGCTGCGGCGAGTTCGGGCGAGGCCACGATATTCGAGGCGATGAAGAGGGTGTCGTCCGCCTCTTTCATCGGGTATTTCTCACTGAGATAGGGGGCTGTGAAATAAGAATAATCGCCCGGCATCATCTCCTCCCATTTCTCGCGGAGGGTAGAGGTGCCGAGAACGAAGTCAGCCACCGGCCGTGTGTACGAAAGCGGCAGAAGCTGGTCGTGCACCCCGGGAAGGTCGAAAAGAACTATGTTGCGTGTCATCTGAGTTTATGGTTATCGATGATGAGAGGAGGAATTTATGGCAAAAATACTAATTATTTATCTGCATAACAAATCCACGTTATGATAATCCGTAAAAAAAACGTAAATTTGCAGTTGACATCAAACCTCCCTCCCCCCTCCCTATGGAAGAAAACTATATCGTATCGGCGCGAAAATACAGGCCCTCGACCTTCTCCTCCGTCGTGGGGCAGAAAGCCCTCACGGCCACGCTGCGCAACGCCATAGCCACCAACCACCTGGCGCACGCCTACCTCTTCTGCGGCTCGCGCGGTGTGGGTAAGACCTCCTGCGCGCGTATCTTCGCCAAGACCATAAACTGCCAGAATCCCACCCCCGACGGCGACCCCTGCAACGAGTGCGCCTCCTGCCGGGCTTTCAACGAGAACCGGTCGCTCAACATCATAGAGCTCGACGCGGCCTCGAACAACTCCGTCGACGATATCCGCTCGCTGGTGGACCAGGTGCAGATCCCCCCGACCGACGGACGTTACCGCGTGTTCATCGTCGACGAGGTGCACATGTTGTCGACGCAGGCCTTCAACGCCTTCCTCAAAACCCTTGAGGAACCGCCGTCGTATGTGATCTTCATCCTCGCCACCACCGAGAAACACAAGATCATCCCCACCATCCTGTCGCGCTGCCAGATCTACGACTTCAACCGCATCACTATAGCCGACATGATCGACCACCTCGGCTATGTGGCCTCGCAGGAGGGGATCACCGCCGAACGCCAGGCTCTCAACGTGATAGCCCGCAAGGCCGACGGCGCCATGCGCGACGCCCTCTCCATCTTCGACCAGGTGGCGGCCTCCTCGCGCGGCAACATCACCTACCAGTCGGCGATAGACAACCTCAACGTGCTCGACTCGCGCTACTATTCGCGGCTTGTCGACGCTTTCGTGGCCGGAAACGTGCCCGACGCGCTGCTGATCTACAAGGAGGTGCGCGACCGCGGTTTCGACTCGCTCTTCTTCCTAAACGGACTGTCGGGCTATCTGCGCGATCTCATGGTGGCGCGCGAACCCCGCACGATAGGGCTGCTCGACACCGACGACGAGGAACGCGCCCTGATGGCGCGCCAGGGCGCCCAGCTCCCTCCGGAATTCTATTATGCGGCGATGAGTCTCTGCAACGAGGCCGACATGGCCTACCGCACCGCCTCGTCGAAGACCTTCCTAATCGAGCTGCTGCTCATACGGTTGTGCCAACAAAACAGCCCCTCCCCCATCTCTGACGGCGCCGGGGAGGGGCGGAAACTGCGCCCCGTGTCGGGCGCCGCGCCGACAATGACCGCCCCGGTGACCCCGCAGCCCCGGCCCGCGGCTGCTCCCGCACCGGCACCGGCGGCACCCGCCTCCCCCTCCGTAGGGTCGCGGCCTGCCGCGACCGCCACTGCGCCTCCGCCGACGGTTAACGTAAATAATACGCCCGCGCCCCCCGCTCCGCGTCCGCGCCGCACCGGTGTCCGCGCCGCAGGGAAACATATCAGCCTGTCGTCGGCGCTCGAAGACCGTCCGCAGGAAACCGTGCAGGAGGCCCAGGCCGCAACGGCGCCACGGCGCACCACTCCGTTTGTCGACGAGGCCTTAGCTTCGCTATGGGAGGAGTTCGCCGCCGCGCGTCCCACGGCCCATCTGCTGGTCAACACCATGCGGCAAAGTTCCCCCAAACGCCGCGCCGAAGGGGAATATGTATTCGACGTTACGGTGGAGAACCAGGCCCAGGTGGACGTGATGAACGAAACGTCGCCCGAGCTGCTGCCATTTCTCCGCGACCGGCTCAACAACGATCTCATCACACTTGAATATCATATCAACCAGGGCGCCTCGATGCCCTCGGCATGGAACGACCGCGAGCTGCTGAAACACATCGTGGACCGCCACCCATACGCCGCACGTTTCATCTCCGACTTCAAACTCACGCTCTAAAATGAAAAAATATATCCTTACAGCGGCAGTGGCCGCCGTAACCGCCGTAACTCCCGTATGCGGGCAGACTGCGGCTGAGGCTCCGGGCATGGAGACCGTATCCGGAATCAATGCCGCCGACGCCTCGGGCTACATAGCCCGAGGCCTGATGATGGAGAGCACGGCCAACTACCGTGGCGCCGTGGATCAGCTGCGGTATGCGCTCACCCTCTATCCGTCGCCGACGGAGCGCGAAACGGCGCTCCTGCATCTCGCCACGGCCTCGGCCCATATTCCGGGCGCCGACGCCCGGGGGCTGTTCAGGCAGTTTCTTGACGAATATCCCGCCTCATTCTCGCGTCAGCAGGCGCTCATGGGGCTGGCCGACACATATTTCGACGATTCCTCGTGGGGCGAGGCGCTGATGGCCTACAACAAAGTGGATGCCGCCGCTCTTGACGATGCCGCAGCCGAGACGCTCCTTTATCGCAGCGCCTACTGCCTGCTCAAGACCGGCGATTACGACAAGGCCGCCCGGCTCTATTCGTCACTGGCCGCCACCGCGCGCTACGGCTCCGCCGCCCGGTTCTACCAGGGCTACATCGCCTACGCAAAGGGGGACCGCAAGGAGGCCGCCCGGATGTTCACCTCCGTGGCCTCGATAAAGACCCCTCCCTGCAATGCCGCGCCATATTACCTGGCGCAGATAGCCTTTGCCGACAAGGATTATTCCAAAGCCGCATCGGAAGGGAAGCGCCTCCTCGCCGCGAAGGATATAAGCGAGGAATACTGCACGGAGACGGAGCGCATCGTCGGCGAGTCGCTCTATTTCACCGGCAACGGCAAGGAGGGAGCCCCCTACCTCCGTCGCTATGTCAATGCCGCGGAGCAGCCGCTCCCCTCGGCCATGTATCTCCTCGGCGTTGACGAGTACCGAGCCGGAAATTACGACAAGGCCGTGGAATACCTCACCCCCGCCTCCGGCGAACTTTCGGCCCTGGGGCAGAGCGCCTGCCTGTATATCGGGCAGAGCTATCTGCAGACCGGCAACTACGATGCCGCTTCCATGGCCCTCCAGAAAGCCTGCCGGATGGATTTCGACGACGCTACCCGCGAGATGGCCTATTATGATTACGCCGTGGCGCATCTCAAGGGGGGACGCACGCCGTTCGGTTCGTCGGTGGCGCTTTTCGAGGATTTCCTTCAGCGCTACCCCTCCAGCACCCTCGCCCCTGAGGTACGCGACTATGTGGTGAGCGGATATGTCAACGACAACAACTATGAGGCCGCCCTCGTGGCCCTCGACCAGATAAAGCACCCCACCGAAAATCAGCGGCGCGCCCGCCAGCAGGTACTGTACCTCTCGGGTACGCGTCTGATGCAGGGGGGCGACACCCGCACTGCCATACGCCGGCTGACCGAGGCGCAGAATTACCGCTCGCTCGACCCGCAGATCGGAGCCGAGACCGACCTCTGGCTCGGCGAATGTCACTACCGCGAGGGGGATTACTCCGCGGCTGACCGCAATTTCACGTCATATCTCGGTTCGGGCTATGCCCGGGGTGCCAACGAGGCCCTGGCGCGCTATGACCGCGGATATACCCGATTCGCCCTCAAGCAGTTCGCTCCGGCAAAAGCCGACTTCAACAAATATCTCTCGCTGGCATCGGCTTCCGCCCCTGCGGCGCAGCTGGCCGACGCGCTCAACCGTGTGGCCGACTGCGAGTATTACGCCCGCGATTTCGCCGGGGCTGCCGCCACTTACGCCCGTGCATACGAGACGGCTCCCGACCAGGGGGACTACCCTGTTTACCAGCAGGCCATGATGAAAGGTCTGCAGGGGGATTACGATGCCAAAATCGACCTCCTGGGGCAGATGCGCCGGCAGTTCCCCTCGTCGGCGCTGACCGCATCCTCGCTGCTGGAGACCGCCGAGAGCTATGCCGCCACCGGGCGCCACGAACGTGCCCTGGAGGGGTACACCGCCGTGGCCGACCGCTTCCCCTCCACCGAGCAGGGGCGCCGCGGACTCCTCCTGTCGGCGA
>URZG01000014.1 GCA_900552325.1 uncultured Porphyromonadaceae bacterium
CGTGGCATGCGCCCTGGCACTGATGATCCTGCAGGGTCACAGTTACGATTTCCCGATGTTCATGGGCTTCATCGCCATGCTGGGTATCACCATGATAGCAGCTCCCGGCGTACCCGGGGGCGCAGTGATGTCGGCTCTGGGCGTTATGACCTCAATCCTCGGCTTCACCGACGCCGACAACGCCCTGATGATCGCCCTCTACATCGCCATGGATAGCTTCGGTACGGCCTGCAACGTCAGCGGCGACGGCGCCCTTGCTCTCATCGTCAACCGCGTCTTCGGCAAAAAATCCCCTTCTCCCGCCGTCTCCTGATCCCGGACTGCTCTCTACGGATTAACGGGGCCAGGGGCCGCGGGGGAGGGGCAGGAGGGTACGCGGAATTTTATCGTTTTTTATGTGGCAAACAGTGGTGGGAAATGGAAAAAATTTGGTAAATTTGCAGTCAGTAGTAATGTGACCGCATAGGCGCATCCGGCTCTCTCCGGCATTTACACGGACGCCTGGCGTGTATCTACCTGAATATTACTATCTCATCTCTATTTGCTCTCTCCTGCTCTCCTGCTTCCTCTCCCTCCAGGCAGGGTGCCTGCCGGCATTGCCGTCTGCAGCGTCCGGCCCATTGCTCCATGAAAATAAAAAAACGACATAAATGACAGGTAAATGGAATTATTTACCCCTGACACCCGAAGAGCAAAAAATAGAGACGGCTCTGGCAAAGAAATACGCCGGCTGTCCGCCCGTAAGCGAGCTGCTGGTGCAGCGTGGGATTTCTTCAGTGGAAGAAGCTGACCGCTTTTTCCATCCTTCGCTGAAGAAACTCCACGACCCGTTCCTTATGCCCGATATGGACAAAGCCGTTAGGAGGCTCAACAAGGCCATGGGGTCAAAGGAGAAGATCATGGTATATGGCGATTATGACGTCGACGGCACCACAGCCGTGGCGCTGGTCTACAAATACCTGCTCAACTTCTACTCTAATATAGACTATTACATTCCCACCCGCTATGAGGACGGCTACGGAATCTCGTCGGAAACCATCGACGAGTTCGCCGACCAGGGGGTGAAACTGGTGATTATCCTTGACTGCGGAATCAAGGCCAACGACGAGATAGCCCATGCCAAAGAGCACGGGATAGATTTTATAATCTGCGACCACCACGTGCCCGATGCAGTGCTGCCGCAGGCCGTGGCCATTCTCAACCCCAAGATGCCGGGGAGCACCTATCCGTGTCCCCATCTGTCGGGGTGCGGCGTGGGCTACAAGCTGATGCAGGCCTTCGCCATGTCGAACGGCATACCCCAGGGCGACCTCGAGGGGATGCTCGACCTGGTGGCCGTCTCCATCGCCGCCGATATCGTGCCGATGGTCGACGAGAACCGCATAATGGCCTACCACGGGCTGCGTCGTCTCAACTCCAACCCCAACATGGGGCTCCGCGCCATAATACGCATCTGCAACCTTGCCGGACGCGAGATCACCATCTCCGACGTTATTTTCAAGATCGGTCCCCGCATCAACGCATCGGGACGCATGCAGAGCGGACGCGAGGCTGTGGATCTGCTGGTGACACGCGATGTGACCGAGGCTTACGCCCGCGCCCGCGCCATCGACCAGTACAACCGTGACCGCAAGGAGCTTGACAAGCGGATCACCGACGAGGCCAACGCCATTCTCGCCGCCCACCGCAAAGAGCTGGCCGACAAGAAGTCGATCGTAATCTTCAATAAGGACTGGCATCAGGGAATCATCGGCATTGTGGCCTCGCGCATCACCGAGCTTTACTACAAGCCCGCAGTGGTGCTCACACTCACCAACGGCCTGGCCACCGGCTCGTCGCGCTCGGTGCAGGGATTCGACATCTACAAGGCCGTAGACTCCACACGCGACCTTCTGGAGAACTTCGGCGGCCATCCCTACGCCGTGGGCCTTTCGATGAAGGAGGAGAACATTCCGGAGTTCACACGCCGTTTCGAGGAGTTCGTTGCCGCCAACATCACCGACGCGCAGCTCTCGCCGCAGTACGACATCGACGCATATCTCACCTTCTCCGAAATCACTCCGGAGTTCGTCAGTACCCTGCGCCGGTTCAACCCCTTCGGGCCAGGCAATCAGAAACCGGTGTTCTGCACGCGCAACGTCATGGACTTCGGCACCTCCAAACTCGTGGGACGCGCCCTGGAGCATATCAAGCTGGAACTTGTCGACGATACTTCCGGCAAGGTGTTCAACGGTATCGCTTTCAACAAGGCACACCTTTTCGGCGCCATACACGGCGGCCGCCGCTTCAATATCTGCTATACCATAGAAGATAACAAGCACCACGGCGCCAGCGGTTCCATTCAGCTTCAGGTCAAGGAGATACAGCTTGTCTGACCACAATATCCCGCCGATGACCCCCGAGGAGATACTCAAGGAATACTGGGGCTACACGGAGTTCCGCCCCATGCAGCGCGAGATAATTTCGTCGGTGCTGGAGGGGAACGACACCCTTGGGCTCCTTCCTACCGGAGGGGGTAAGTCGATCACGTTTCAGGTACCTGCTCTTGCGCTTGACGGCGTGACACTGGTGGTGACGCCTCTTGTGTCGCTGATGAAGGACCAGGTGGACAACCTGCGGGCCATCGGCGTCAAGGCATACGACCTCCACAGCGCACTTACGCGCCGCGAGACACGCCGCGCCCTCGACAGCTGTGCCGCCGGGCGTGCCCGCATCCTCTATCTCTCACCCGAAAAGCTGCAGGTCAAATCGTTTCACCATGAACTCAAGCGGTTGCCGGTGAAACTTATCGTTGTCGACGAAGCTCACTGCATATCGCAGTGGGGCTACGATTTCCGCCCCTCTTATCTCCAGATCGCTGCTGTGCGCCGCATGTTCCCCGCAGCTCCGGTGCTTGCCCTCACGGCATCGGCCACGGCGGAGGTTATCGACGATATAATGACACAGCTTGAGTTCCGGCGCCGCGACAAGGTGTTCCGGCGCAGTTTTTCGCGCGACAACATCTCGTACGTGGCGCGGTACTGCGATTTCAAGCAGGAGCAGCTTGTGCATATCCTATCGCGTGTGCCGGGCACGGCTATCGTCTATACCCGCTCCCGCAAACGCACCCGCGAACTCTCCGATTTTCTCCGCAAGGAGGGGGTATCGGCCGACTTCTATCATGCCGGGCTCTCCGCGGAGGACAAGGCCGAGAAACAGAACCGCTGGAAATCAGGCGATACGCGTGTTATCGTTGCCACCAACGCTTTCGGCATGGGGATTGACAAACCCGATGTGCGCCTTGTCATCCACTACGACCTCCCTTCGGCTCTGGAGGAATATTATCAGGAGTCGGGACGTGCAGGCCGCGACGGCCTTGAATCGTATGCGGTGGTGTTGGCCTCCCCTGCCGACAAGGGGCTGCTTTCGCGGCGTCTTTCCGACACTTTCCCACCGAAGGACTATATCAGGCAGGTATATGAAATGGTATGTGTCTATCTTTCGGTAGCGATGGGAGAGGGGCAGGAACGCCTGTTCGAGTTCAACAGCGAGGAGTTCGCGCGGCGTTTCAAGCTCAAGGAGGGGCAGGCGCTCGCCGCGTTGCGCATCCTCAGCCGTTCGGGGTATATCAGTTATATCGACGAGACTTCAACACGTTCGCGCCTGATGATGGTAATGGAGCGCCATGAACTTTACGGTCTGCGGCTGGAACCTGCCGTAGATGAGCTTCTGCAGCTGGTTCTGCGCACCTATCCCGGGATTTTCGCCGATTACGAATTCATATCCGAATCGCTCCTGGCATATCGGCTCAATATGCCGGAGCGGGAGGTCTACGAGGGGCTGATACAGCTGGGACGTCTCCATGTGATCCACTACGTGCCGAAATCTACCACACCTTATATATTCTTCCCCGTATCGCGACAGCCTGCAGGCGATGTGGTGCTTCCCCGCGAGGTCTACGAGCGGCGCCGCGAGCAGATGCGGTTGCGTATCGAGGCGATGAAAGAATTTGTGTTTTCAACCGCCGGATGCCGTGTGCTTACCATGTTGCGCTATTTCAACGAGGAGAACGCCTGTGCCTGCGGTAAATGTGATGTATGTCGTGCGGCTCGCCGTGTGGTGCCGTCACGTCAGGAAATACGTGAAAAGGAGGCCGGTCTCGCCGATTCCATCCGTTATCTTCTGCGCAAGATCCCCGACGAGGGGATGTCGGTGGAGCATATCAGTGCCGAAACAGGCGCGACACCGCAGGATGTAGCTATTGCAGCCCGCAATCTCGCCGATGCCCTCGAGATAGAAATTCTCCCTGATGCGCGTCTGCGCCTTATTGGAATCAAATGAGCCTATAAAAAGAAATGAGGATGTATCAAAACCGCTTAAAACGGTTTTGATACATCCTCATCCAGCTTATGTAGATGATGAGAAATTATCAGTCGATGCGGAACTTGCGTCCGTTGCTGATGTAGATGCCTGCGGGGAGGTTGCGCGAATTCACGCGGATGCCTTGCAGGTTGTAGACGGGAGCATCGGCGGCGTCGGCCTCAATTTCGCTGATTGCCGATACTTTGCTGACTTTCACTTCGGTGTCGGCGGCAAGATTGAAGGTGTGGGTGCCGTCCTCGGCGAGAGCCACAGGCTCGTCGTTGGCAGTGAGAGTGTATTCCGATGGGTCGGCGTTGACCTTTACTTTCACTTCGTCGCCCTGAAAGAGATCGGTCTGTGCGGCGAGGTCGGCCACTTTGGCTACTTTGTTATGGATGGCCTCGACCTCGAGTCCCTCCTCTACATCGAAGGTGAGGGCTGCTGCGGTGGGTTTGCCGTTGATGAACAGGTGCAGCACGTCGCCGTCCTTGTAGGGGGCGGTGTAGCTGCTCGACCACTCGAATTCTTTGGTTAGGAGGATGCCGTTGAGGTAGATGTTGCCTACAGGGCCGTCAGCGGTCTGCCAGTTGATATTGGCGGGAGAGTAGGCCTTGCTGACCTCATACACATTGTATCCGGTAACGGGTTCGGTGAAGAGCTGCTTGTAGTCGAAGGAGCTTTGGGCGTTCCATACGGTGAGCGCTTCGGCATCGTCGATGTAGAGGGCTACCTTGCAGTCGTTGGTAATCTCGGCGACCTCGACATTGATTTCCGTAGCTGCGGGGCATTCGTAGGTGAAGGAGTTGGGGTAGTACTGGAAGTTCTCGGACTCGGGGTCAAGGGTGATGTTGGAGAAATAGTAACCGGGAAGTACCTGGATCGCCACCCTGGTATTATAAGGCTCTTCAAGGGGAACGGTGAACACGCCGTCGATGGCCTCTACCTTTGTGCCGTAGGTCGATCCGATGAAAACGTTGAGTTTGTCGGGCATGTTGGAGCGCACGGTGGTGTTGAAGGTGCCGTACTCATGCACGTCGAACACATCGGTGCTGTTCCCGGTAGCCACGAACGAATAGGAATAGAGGGAGTTGATCGGGTTGCCGTTGCGGGTGAAGCTGTTGATTCTGTATTTCTGCGTGTTGAAGTTATATTCAACGGGGGTGCCGGCTTTCACGGTGAAGGAACCGGTGGAGAGGTCGACGTCGGCAAGCGGGGAACCGGCGCGTACGGTTATGAAGTCATAGCCATCGATATTGGAGCTGAGGGTGTAGGTGGCGTCAACGTCGGGGAATTCCACCTGGATGTCGATGGTGGCGCCGTCCTCCGGCGTGACTGAATAATTGCCCCATGTCTCCGTGACGGTGCCGGCCGAAGTTGTCACCTTATATATAGTGCCGCCGGTGCGGAGCCCGAACTGGAGGGGAAGCTCGTCGTTGGGGTCGTAGTTCACTACGGTGGTGGGTTCGGTGAAGAACTCGTAGCCGCTGATCTGGTAGCGCATCATGTTTACCTTTTCGGGCGAGTCGATATTGACGGTCACGCTGGCCGTGCGGCTCTCGGCGGTCCTTTTGGTCACGGCGGTGAAGGTTTCCCCTTCGAAAGAGGTGTCACCCACATAAATCTGTGTGGAGGTCTTGTTGTTGATATATGACTTTTCGCCGTTGGAGCTTCGGGTAACCGAGGTAAGGAAATATCCCTCCTTGGCCGAAAGCAAGATGGAGCGGGTGGTCTCGATGGTGATGGGATTGTCGCCATCTACAAGGGTTAGCGGAATCTCCATTGGGTTATAGGTCTGTGGATCGTAATAGGTGATTGAGGCATTGAGCTGCGAGGCGTCGTTGACCACCAGATGGAGGTTGACCTCCGCGGCTGTTGCTGCTATTACTCCTGAGAGCAGTGCTGCAAACGATAGTAGAAGTTTTTTCATACGTGAATTGTGTTGATTGATTTATTTTCTTGAACCTTGTAAGTTTGAAAAACTGATACAAATATACGATAAATACTCTCAAAAAGACATCAATTCGGTAGATTTGGCGCTTTATCTATTGAAATCGAGCTTAAATCTATTGGCTCCGGGCAGCATAAAGGCTCTTTATCGTTAACTTTGCACTATAAACCGGTATCGGCCGTTATCGGCTGATGACATTGAAAAATTATCGCATGATGAAAAAACTTTACATTCTTTTTGCCGCGGCAGCAGCGGCGTTGTGCGCTCCGGCTCAGGAGGTGCAGGAAACTCTCAAATATGAGATTCATCCTGAAAAGATGCAGTACATGTGCAAGCCGCTGGTGCTCCCCAACGACATTGATGTGTATATCCTTAATATAGGAGAGGGGGACTTCTGGCCCGACCATTCACCCAAGGAGGCCGGCATGTATCTCGCCCTCGAACTGACTTACCCCACCAAGAATACCGCCGTAAACGAGGATCCAGGTGTGCCTGTGGGCAAATTCACATGCGGCTACGGATGGGATGACAAGGGCGAGTATATCCCTTACGTGCTCCGCAACTGGTCGGAGGCGCGCCACATGATCAACGACGGCGAGAGCATTTACCGCAACACATACCAGCTCATGTCCGGTGAAATCGAGGTTACCGAGGAGGATGGCCGCTATTATATCGCAGGCCATGTGGAGGGGAAAGCCGAGGTTTCCTACGGTGGTACTACAATCTATCCTATCGAGGTCACTATCCCCAAAACCGAGGTGACTCCGGAGTATAGTTTCTTCGGTTATCCCGAGGTGCCCGACGGTTACCTCATGGAGCAGCCTATGGTAATGGGTTCCTACACCGAACAGAACTACAAGAACCAGATGTATTGGGGCCGCTATCAGCTTGAGTTCTATACCACGCCCCTTGAGGATATTGACGGCTCGACTTTCGTAGCCGGCGAAGGTGCCGTAATGGTTTTACAGCTCAATACCGAGAAGAGTACGGGTACCATAACCCCTGAATCCCTGGCAGGGGAATACAAGTGCGAGTCCTACCTCTTGCCATATCACACCCCATTGACTTTCACAAGCGGATTCAGCATGGAGACAGACCTCGTTTTCGGAGCTACACAAAATAGCCGCGTGACGATATTTGACGACCAGGGACTCCCGACCCACAGCTCCTTCGCCAACTCCGGAGTGGTGAAAATCGAATATCTCGGCGATATGATATACCGCATCGATGCTGAAATTTTCAACCAGTTCGCCGAGACCGCTCGCGTGAAGTGGGAAGGCCCCCTGTTAGACTTCGTAAGGAACCATCCGCAAGTTGCCGCCATTTCCGATGTTGAGGCTGACGAGTCTGTCGCTCCCAGACAGTACTTCGATCTCACAGGCAAACTCATTGAGGGTGAACTTTCCCCCGGCCTGTATATCGTGCGTCAGGGCAACCGTGTGACAAAAGAAATAGTTCGGTAATCACAAGATTCCAATGCTGACGTGAGTGGGCGCGCCGTCAATCGGCGCGCCCACTCTTATTTGTGATGCTTTATGACGCTTGTAGAGACGTTCTTACAAGGTGTTGATGAGATTGTCGAGCGATTCGTCCTTGCCCATGCCGAGTTTTTTGCGGATGCGGTAGCGGGCGGAGTTTACGGAGGCACGCGATATGCCGAGAGCCAGAGCGATGTCGTCGGTCGACTGCCCGATGCGTATGAGCATGCAAAGATTTTCGTCGCCGGGGGGCAGTCCGGCGCACCGTGCCCGCAGGTGTGAGAGAAAGTCCGGGTATAGCGCTGAAAAAGAGTGGCGGAAACGGGCTGTGTCTTCTGCCGACATTGATGAGGGGGTTAGCTCGCTCCAGTCTTTGGTGTTAGCGCCTGTGGCCTGCATCTCCTCAAGTCGCCTGTTGAGCATTTTTTGGTTCTCAATAAGTGATGTGATTTGGTGGGAGTCTATTGCCCGGCGCCTGTTGTGGAGGCGGTGGCTGAGTAGCAGATAGATGCCGCTCCACACCAGCAGCGCCGCTCCGAAAACGCAGGCCATGGTCAGCCAGAACACTCTTTCGCGTTCCTTGGATATGGCTTCCTTCAGCAGGTGGTTCTCACGCTGGTGTGTGTTGACACGGTGCTGGAGGTCGGAAGCTATCGACTGGTAGCGGGCATGGCGGAGATCGAGGGTGTCGACGAGTGCGAAGGTTTCGGAGTAGAGCCGCGATGCATCGCCAAGGCGTCCCTCATCGCGGTAGGCGTTGATGAGGTGCCGGTTAGCTGTGAGCAGTAAAGCCGGCTCCTTGTATTTGGCGATGGAGTCGCGAAGGGATGCCATCTGCGCCAGGCCGCCTTTGTCGCCGAGGAGCCAGCGGGCATTGGCGAGCATGAACCTTTCTTCCCAAAGGGTGAAATTATGGGCTTCACATTCGGTAAGGTCTGCCACTGCACGCCGAAGCGCGTCTGGATTGGAATCGCTTTTTACGGTAAGCACTGCCCTCCGTCCGCGCAGATAGCGCCTGATTATTCCCGCCGACGGTGTAGCCAGCCGGTTCACTACGCGCTCAGCAGAGTCGAGATAGAAGAATGCCGAATCGGTGTCGCCCCGGTCGGAGAAAATGAAGGCCCTGAAATTCAGGACGTCGGTAAGCAGGAAATCGTTTGACTGAGCAGCTTTTAATGCCTCCATGTTGGCCGATAGGGCTGAATCATACATTTCCACATTGGAGTATAGGTTCGCCTTGTTGCCGAGGTAAAGCACCATCTCACGCTGCGGATGTCCGTTGGCCTCTATTGTGTCGTAAGCCTCGTTGAGATAGTTCATGCCAAGAGGATAATTCCCCAGAGTGCAGCTGAGCATCGCCGCCTGCGCCAGTACCTCGGCCGAGCGCCAGTGGCCGCCGTGGCGCATGGCCTGAACGGCTCGCATTTGTTGATCGTAGGCCCGTGGAGCGTCGGTTGGGGTGAGTATGCAAGCCAACATGTGGGCGCAGACCTCTTCCTGCGTAGGGTCGGAGGAGCGCGGATGCGACAATGCGGCTTCCGTGACGGAATCAAGGTCGGGACGCGACAGAACGTAAGAACACAGCGCCCTGTGTGCGGATATATAGAGGCGCGAAGGTTCAGATACCTTAAGTCTGCCCACTGAATCCAGCAGAGAAGCATAGAGATCGGTTTTGCCGGCGTTTACGGCCTGATAGTATGCCAGATGGTAGATTATGCCTGCCTCGCCGGGGGAAGCCTTGATGCGGGCTATGCAGGTGGCGAGACCTTCAGCTGGCGGCATGGAGGCCAAGGAGTCGGCAAATTGCCTGAGATTATCGTCGCTGCCGCGTTTATGGCAGCCGGGCAGGAATAACAGAATTAGGACGGCGAACCACAGTATTTTTCTCATGGCTTGAAATAACTTTATGCAAAACTACTGATTTTCTATTGGAAAACATAGATTACGAGCCTTTATCTATTGATTTATCTATTGGAACAGCGCGTTAAAACACCAAAAAAGGAGGAAAACGATAATCGCTTTCCTCCTTCACGTTTCAACTATTTATTTATGAGAGCCTCAGTATCTGGTATCACTACCCGATAAAAAGGACGAGGGATGTCAGATAAAAATGCTCTTCAAGTTGAGAGCGTGTGGCGTTGCGTTTCCCGTAAATCCTGCTGTAGTGGCGGATTCGGCCCGGCTTTCATCCGGTGGCGGATAACTTACATATCCCTTTGCGGCCCAGGTTCGTTATGAAACAGGGATTCATCGGAGACCTGGCCGGGAATATGGAGCCGGGGGGAAGGCGGCTCTCATGCCGCCGCGTTCGTGCCTCATTTACTACTATAACAACTCGTATGCAAATAAGATGAAACGATGATGGTAAAAAGTGTTTAAAATTTGTTTATCCGCCGTCATTATGCAACATGATTCAAACCGTTAACTTAAATTCCGCCTCTATTTTAACATTCATACCGTTATGCGGTAACATTAGCCTGTATAGAAAAGGGTGCGCCCTCCGTAAAGACCGCAGTCTTTGATGGAATGGCGCACCCTTAGGGGTGAGATCCGTTGAAGTGACCGGTTACTGTTGGCCGGTGACGTGGACGTCGAGTTGCGGGAACGGGAAGTTGATTCCGTGCGAGGGGAGTTCGTTGTAGAACTTCTCGTTGTAATAATAGAAAACATCCCAGTAGTTGGCGGTTTTGGTCCAGGCGCGCACCTGGAGGTCTACCGAGGAGGCGCCCATCTCTGCCACGAATACTTTCGGGGAATAATCGGGCTTGGGAATCAAGGCCTCAAGGCGAGCCTGCCGACGGCGTTCCCAGCTGTCGATAGCTTTCTTTGTTTCGCGGTGGCGGTGCAGCAGCCGGTCCAGAAGTGACCGGTGTGGCTTTGGATCGGAGGCCTGGTCGGGATTAATGCCGGAAAGATCCTCATCTTCTGATGTGTTGCCTTCGGGTCTGTCATTTTCATCGCCGATAATCTCTATGCCGTTGTCTGGTTTCGCGGCTCCTTGTTCGATACGTGTGTCGGAGGCGAACATTTCAAGAATCGCTTCGCGGGCTGCATCGACGCTATCGCCGTAGGAGATTGAGACTGTCCATGTTACGCGGCGGTATGCCTCGCGCGACCAGTTGTTTACCGAGCCGGTGGAGAGGCCCCCGTTGGGGATGGAGATCGACTTGTTGTCGTAGGTGGTGATTATGGTGGAGAAAATCTGTATCTCGCGCACCGTGCCGGCATATCCCTGAGCCTCGATATAGTCGCCGATTTTGTAGGGCTTGAGGAGGAGTATGAGTACGCCCCCGGCAAAATTCTGCAATGTGCCGCTTAGGGCCATACCGATGGCGACGCCGGCCGAGGCGAAGAGTGCCAGGAACGAGGTCGTCTCAATGCCGAGAATACCGATTACGGTGACTATAAGAATGAAGTATAGCACTATGTTGATCAGCGACAGCACGAAAGTGGAGAGGGAACGGTCAATCTGGCGCCGCAGGAAGATGGTGCTTACTATCTTGTAGATCTTGCGTATCACGAAACGCCCGGCGTAGAACACCAGGATGGCTATGGCCAGATTTATGGCGAAATTCACCAGGTCCTGAGCCAGCCGCTCCAGAAGATCGTCGAACGACAGGGATTTCAGTTCTTTGATGCCTGAGGCGGCTTTCGCTATGTTGGTGGTGTCGGCAGGTTCGGGTGTGAGTCCCGGGAGTATGGATTGTAATGAGATCATAGTCAGTTTTTAGAATTTCAGATGGCTTGCCACATCACGGTACCAGGCCAGCTGACGGTAATTGTCGCGGTCCATATCGGTTTCCGTTCGCGGCAGATAGGTGGTGAGTCCGCAATGCGAGTTTATGGTGAAACTGTTCTGCAGATACAGACCTGGGGTGGCGGAGTGAGTTGTCACGGCTTCATCGAGTGCCGAGGTGAACCGCTCGTAGGACGATACATTCAAGCCCTCGAAAGAGGATATTACGCCGTCGAGGTCGCAGTAATACCAGCGGTCGGTCTGCGGGGCGAACTGCTGGATGTTGCCGATGGAAGTCCTCGCCGAACCCTCGTCGTAGATCTCTTTCACACATTTGGCGAGGTTTTCCATTTTCGGGAGGTATATCGCCGAGAATGTGCACCCGAAGGCATCAGGGTCTTCATCAAAAGCGGCCGAAGGATCGTACCTGTCGCTGTAGTGGCTGAAAGTCGCTTTGGCTGCGGCCGCCGGGTCGGCGTCGGCCGGCATCAGGTAGGGGAGTGCGAGATGATATGGGGTGCCGTTCACAGGCAGTTCGGCGGCAGAAGCCACCATCCACGTGGCGGCGTCGCGCAGTTCGTAAGCCACTTCGGCACCTGCCATGAAGCAGCAGTCGAAGTATATGAAATCGAATCCTTTGCCGTTGAGCACGTTGGCCAGCGAGGTTACGCTCATGGCCTTGTCGGCCGTGCCGTCGTAGCCATAGGAGCGGGGCGTGGCTTTAGGTGTGTCTATGCCGGTGTTGATCCATCCGGAGGCGTGGCTCCACAGCACTATGCCGTAGCGGTTGGCGGGTGCGAGCGCTTTGGCATCGGCTATCACGCGGTTCATGGTTTCCTCCGAGGCCGAGGAAGCCATATCGGTATATGTCTTTAGTTCCCGGGTCCCTTCCCGGGTCCCTTCAAGGAGCTTCATCTCCGATTTGCCGGGGCTGACGTAGGCGTGGCGGAAAACAATGAGCCGCGACTTGCCGAACGCGCCCGCGCGGGCTGCCTGTTCCATCTCCGCGATATCCTTGAGATCGTACTGCGCCCATTCGTATGGGTAACCGAGATTGTTATTGGCTATCATATAGACCAGCACCGTGCGCGGCGTCGGTTCGTCGGGGGGGGCAGGCTTGTTGTCGGAGCACGCTGCCAGGAACGGAAGCAGCAGAAGAGCCGAGAATATTTTAAGAAATATACTTTTCATATTTTGGAGAGGTTAAAGTCATTGTTTCCCCGGCGCGGAATATGGCAGACGGTCGCGGAGGAGGTCGGCGGCGATGATGGTGGCGCCAACGCGTGGCTGGGCGTCGATAAGGTGGAGTATGGAATCGGCGCGGGCCGATGTGGCGGCAGGTCGCACGGGGTATCCTGCGGCATAGGAGGGGAGGTCCGGGTCGAGTCCGGAGAAACCCATGCCGGGCCATACGGGAGTGATGCCCATCTGGTCGAGGACAGTGGAATAGACGTCGATCTGTCCCATCACGGCGTCCCGGCGCCCGGGCACCGGCGCGTTCAGCACTATCATCGGCACAAACCCCTCGCCGCTGACCAGCGATGCATATTTGCCCCCGTCAAACTCACGAATCTCCTTGCGACTGTTGTTGAGGCCCTCGTGGTCGCCGACGATCACCACCATAGTCTCGGCCCAGTCAGCGCGCGTTTTCAGATAATCTATGAAGCTGCCTATGGCGGCATCGGCATAGTTCACTGCGGTACAGTACTCAAAGAGATGCCGCGGCCCCTCACCTGTGAAATTGACAAGGCGTGCGTCGGAATCTATTACCCAGGGATGGTGCGTGGAGAAAGTAAGTATCTCCACAATGGCAGTGGAACCTTCCGGCCATATTTCGCCCGACTGCATGCGGTCGGTTATCTGACGATAAAGCGACTTGTCGGTGGGGTTATGGGTATGTCCGAAATGATCGGAGCAGTCCCAGTCGTTGCGGTAGACGGTCTTGTCGATTCCGAAAGCCTCGGCCATCGGCGCCTGGTTCCATGTGTTGGCCCGGTCGCCTGTCAACAGGTAAGTATCGGCTCCGAGGGCATGGTGCAGTTCCTTCGCCAGCGAGGGGTATGTGGAGCCGAAATAGCGCATGGAATAGACCGGGCTGTGGGTGGGATAGAGTCCGGTTGTCATCAGCAGCTGGCCGTCGATACTGCGGCCGCTTCCGGCCTGCGAATAGACGCGAGGACAATACCATGTGGTAGAGTCAGCCACCAGACGGTTGAGATTGGGCGTGAGTGTATGCCCCTGAAGCTCTTTGCCGAGCGGCCATGCCTCGAGCGATTCCACGAGAATAAATACCAGATTACGGCGCCGAATGGAATCGCCCTGTGCTTTGCAAGCCGAGACGAGCTGTGTGTGGCGCTCAAGATAATCTTCGGCGAACGCCACGTTTTCAGCTGATTCGGCAGCTCCCGCCTCACAGGTGCCTGCGATGAGCGATGCCGGCACGGTGTAGATTACCGGCGGGGCGGAATGATAGTAACACTGGTTGCGGAGTGACTGTATGTGTTCACGGATCCCGCCGTAAGGGAGTGTGAAACAAAATGTTGCGGCTGCACCGGCGAGTAGAGTGCAAACGTATGGTTTCCACGCAGGGACAATGGAGCGTCGCCGCATCGCCACCCATGTCAAAACGGCAATCAGCGGAAGCAGCATGTCGGTGAGCCGGAGTGATCCGGTGATTGAATCGGTGAATTCGGCAACGTTTCCCGCCAGCAGGTAACTTGCGGCGGGTATCTCCTCGAAGTAAGTGCGGCAATACATCAGGTTGGCCTCCAGAAAAAGGTCAACGAGCAGCAACACGATGAGTTGCAGAACGGCCCCTCCTTTTCGCATGAAGGCGGGGAGTGCGAGGATCATTGCCAGAGTGGCCGATGAGAGATAGGTGGCCGTGAATCCTAACGGACGGTAGTTGGTTACGGCACACCACAGCAGGTCGAAGCACAGCAGCGTCAGCCACGAACCGAGGAACGCCGCCGTGAAACGTGGGCGCCATAACGCCGAAGGCAGCAGAAAGCGCCAAAGGGCTCTCCACCACCTTCCTTTACCTTTATTTATATTTTCCGTTCTGTTCACTTATAAATAACGGAAACAAGAGGTTGTTATTTTACGATACCTTTTTCAAGGAACTCGGCGAGATTGGTGCGCGCGCTTTCACTGGCGCGTTCGGCTGCGACCTTGGCCATATCTGACTCGGTCATGATTTTCACCAGTTGCTCGAAAGAGGTTTTGGTGGGATTCCATCCGAGGTGTTCGCGAGCCTTGGTGGGATCGCCCCAGAGGTTCACAACATCTGTCGGACGGTAGAAATCGGGCGAAACCTCCACGAGCACACGCCCGGTGGCTTCGTCGATACCCTTCTCGTCCATTCCTTCCCCTTCCCAGCGGAGGTTGATACCTACGTAGCGGAAAGCCAGTGTGGCGAATTCGCGAACGGAGTGTTGCTCGCCTGTAGCGATAACGAAGTCCTCCGGCTTGTCGTTCTGGAGAATGAGCCACATGCACTCCACGTAATCGGGAGCGTAACCCCAGTCGCGGAGCGAGGAGAGATTGCCGAGATAGAGCTTGTCCTGCTTCCCTTGGGCTATTCGTGCGGCGGCAAGAGTGATCTTGCGGGTCACGAAAGTCTCGCCGCGGCGTTCGCTCTCATGGTTGAAGAGGATGCCCGAGCAGCAGAACATGTTGTATGCCTCGCGGTATTCCCTTACGATCCAGTAGCCGTAGAGTTTGGCAACGGCATAGGGTGAGTAGGGATGGAAGGGGGTGTTCTCGTTCTGGGGTACCTCCTCCACTTTGCCGAAGAGCTCGGAGGTGGAAGCCTGGTAGATGCGGCATGTCTCGGCCAGACCGGCCACACGTACAGCCTCAAGGATGCGGAGAACTCCCGTAGCATCGACATTGGCGGTGTATTCCGGGGAGTCGAACGACACCTGTACATGGCTCTGGGCGGCAAGGTTGTAGATCTCGTCGGGACGCACTTCGGAGAGTATTTTCACCATCGACATAGAGTCGGCCAGGTCGCCGTAGTGGAGATGGAATTTCTCGTTACCTTCAAGGTGTGCGATACGTTCGCGGTAATCCACCGACGAGCGGCGGATCATGCCGTGCACGTCATAACCTTTTTCAATCAGGAATTCGGCCAGATATGAGCCGTCCTGTCCGGTTACACCGGTAATAAAAGCTTTTTTCATAAAAGAGAGAGTTTATCAGAAATTAGCGAGGATGGAATCCATCGCTGCGGAAAGTCCGTCTTTGTCTTTACCGCCGGCCTGGGCGAAACCGGGCTGGCCGCCACCGCCGCCTTTGATGGCCTTGGCGGCTTCGCGTATGATCTGCGATGCGTTCATGCCGTTGGCCGTAAGGTCGTTGGTGAGCATAACGGTGAGGAGCGGCTTGCCGGCGAGATCGTGGGTCGCGCCGATGAAAGCGGTGTTTTCAGGTGACATCTCGCGGACGGCGAACGCCACGTTCTTCACCACTTCGGGGATGCGCGGACCCTGGATAATCACCACTTTCACGCCGTTGACCATCTTGGCGCTTTCAAGGAGCTGACGGGCAAGCATGGCGGTGCGCTCCTTCATATATTCGTCGGCCTGGCGGCGCAGGTCGGCGTTCTCCTCGATAGCCTTGCGGAGTGCGCCGAGCACGTCGGGGGCATTGTGGAGCATAGTTCCGATTTCCGAAAGGGTGTCGGCCATCTCGTCAATGGCTTTCTCCACATTCTCGCCGGTGATGGCCTCGATACGGCGTATTCCGGCAGCGATGGAGCTTTCGGAGATGATGCGGATCATACCGATGTTGCCGGTATTGTCCACATGTGTGCCGCCGCAAAGCTCCACGGAGTCGCCATAGCGGATCACACGCACTTCGTCGCCGTATTTCTCGCCGAAGAGGGCCATCGCACCCATTGCACGGGCCTCTTCGATGGGCACGTTGCGGTGCTCGTCGCGGGCGATTGCGGCGCGGACGGCGGCGTTGGCAAGGTGTTCTACCTTGCGCAGTTCCTCGGGGGTGACTTTCTGGAAATGCGAGAAGTCGAAGCGGAGCACTTCGGGGGAGACGAATGAGCCTTTCTGCTCCACATGTTCGCCGAGAACCTGACGCAGGGCGTGGTGCAGCAGGTGTGTGGCGGTATGGTTGGCCGACGTGGCGCGGCGCGCCTTACCGTCGATTTTAGCGGTGAAGGTGGTGGTCAGGTCGGAGGGAAGTTTATGGGTGAGATGCACGCCGATACCGTTTTCACGTTTGGTATCAAAGATCTCCACAGTCTCGTCGCCTGCGGTGAGGGTACCTCGGTCACCGGTCTGGCCACCCATCTCGGCATAGAAGGGGGTCTCGGAGAGGATCAGCTGATAATATTCCTTATTCTTCTGCTTTACGCGGCGGTAGCGCAGTATTCGGGCGTCACATTCCGCACGGTCGTAGCCTACGAACTTCTGCTCCCCTTCGGCGAGGGTAACCCAGTCGGTGGCCTCTACGGCGGCGGCGTTGCGGGCGCGTGCCTTTTGGGCGGCCATCTCGGCGTCGAAGCCGGCCTGGTCGAGCGTCATGCCTTTCTCTTTGAGGATAAGCTGTGTGAGGTCGAGAGGGAAGCCGTATGTATCGTAGAGGGTGAAAGCCTCTTTGCCGGAGATTTCGGTCTTGTCCTCTTTGCGTGCGGCTGCGATGGCGCCGTCGAGGAGGCGTATGCCGTTGTCGAGAGTGCGCAGGAAGGAGTCCTCCTCCTCCTTGGTGACCTTCATGATGAGGTCGCGCTGCTTGGCGATTTCGGGATAAGCCACGCCCATCGAGTCGATGAGCGTGTCGATCAGTTTGTAGAGGAACGCCTCTTTCTGCTCCAGGAAGGTGTAGGCGTAGCGCACGGCGCGGCGCAGGATACGGCGTATCACGTAACCTGCCTTGGCGTTGGAGGGGAGCTGCGAGTCGGCGATGGAGAAT
>URZG01000015.1 GCA_900552325.1 uncultured Porphyromonadaceae bacterium
TCCGTTTCCAAGTCACAGGCTTGAACCTGACATTGGTTTTCGCCCTGACGACGAAGAATGCTCCGATGCGGTGGATGGTATAGAGATTACCGAAATCGTTGTAGCCACGGTCAAAGATATAATGGGCGCCGTTCTCATACGGAATCTCAGGCATAGCCTTTGAATCGTGGACTTTCGCCTCGGTAATATGCACGAATGCAGGAACTTGAGCCTCCACATCGTAAAGCGTGTGCATCTTGATGCCGCCCTTATGCTTGCGGAACTTAGCCCACTCGAACACCGACAGACACAGGTCGATGGTGGTTGAATCGAATGCGTATACATGACCGTCAAGCTCAAAGATTTTATGTATTCGTCGCCTGCGAGCCTCAGCAATCATGAAGAAGGCGAACTCCTCGAAGATGCGGTAATCCCGTTGTTCGTTAGCCTTGCTAAGATTGCTTCGGGACACGGACTTTCCGATTCCGAGGTGATAGACCTTGCCCGCATGTGCTTCCAAAGCGACGGTGAGATCCCGCAGGCTCTCCCGGTTTGAAAGCTGACCAAAAATCATTGTAAGTAGCTGATTCCAACAAGTATAACTCTTTACATACTTGTCGCCATCATACTTCTTTGCGATTCGCAGGAACTTAAAGTTGTCAAGAAAGCCGACTAATTGGGCGAAAACGTATTTGTCTTTATTCATAACAGCCTGATTCAGACTGCAAAAGTAATTTCAAATCGTTGCGCGCCAAAATTGCTCATAACAAATTGAACTTCAATGATTTCAAAGTACTCGTATGATTTTTTAGTGGACACTAATGATAAACGATTATAATGGGAGCCTTGCCCGATTAACTGTGAAGAATTGCAAAATAATATATTTTTTATTGGCGGAGGCGTCCGAGGGCTGCGAAGAGGGGGTGGGGGAGATGGCGGAGGAGGAGTTTGGCGCGGGTGGCGACGGGGATGGTTATGCCGGCGGTACGGCAGTAGCTGAGGAGGTCGGCGATGCCGCGGGCGTCGCCGGCGGCGAAGGCGCGCGACGATACGTAGGCTGCTGCCGCGGTGTTGGCGCGGGTGATGGCCGGCGAGTGTACGTTCAGGAGGTGCTGCAGATGCATCCGCAGGCGCAGTGTGCCGAAATAAAAGCGGAAGGCCCGCGAGGCCGAGGCTGCGGAAGTAAGCTGGTTCTCATGGCCGACACGATAGCTGAGGGTGACTTCGGGGAGATATGCCACGCGTCCGGAGGCGGCCAGTACGGCAATCAGCTGCAGGTCTTCGCAGGGATATTCTCCGGATCGGAAAAGGGCTTTGTCGGCCTTGTAGGCGTCTTTGAACGGCTGTTTGCGGAAGAGGCTTGTGCAAGAGTGCACCACCATCGACCCGTTGGCCGAGAGGAGCGGTTCGAGGAGTTCGCGGCCATCGACCACCGGACGCAGCCACGGTTCGGTGCCTTTGACTCCCGACGGGCGTGTGGTGAGGTCGGTGGCGTCGAGATACTGCCATCCGGTGTGCACCAGGTTGACATCGGGCATGCTGTCGAGAATCTCCACCTGGCGTCGCAGTTTCGTCGGGTCGCACCAGAAGTCATCTCCGGCCACATCGGCTATATATGGAGCCCGGCATCGCAGCAGTGTATCGAAATAATTGTCGCGGGCGCCGCGGTTCACCTTGTTGCGTGTGTAGCGGATGATCCGGGGGAATCTCCGGACATAGTCGCGGCATACGTCGCCGGTGGAATCGGTGGAGCAGTCATCGGCCAGCTCGATCTCTATGGGGAAGTCACACTCCTGCGCAAGTATGGAGTCAAGAGTGGCCGGGAGGGTATCCTCCTGGTTGTAGGTGGTGACGATGACCGATACCTTGGGGAGCCTCTTTTCCATCATATCTTGAAGAAGGGGCGGAGAATACGGGCCACACCGCGTCCACCCAGCGAGGTGTAGCGGCAGGCGAATCTCAGCAGCATACGTCGGAACGCCGACGGCTCGGATGCGACGGTGGCCATGATAAGGCGCAGAGCCTCCTCTGCGCTACCCTCGGCAGAATACAGGCCGGCCAGGTGTGCGCGCCGCAAACGTACGGCATCTACCGGATGCCCGGCGGCAGCCAGTGACTTCTCTATGCGGTCGAGGCTCGCTTCCCAGTTGCGTGCGTTGGGGGAGAAGGCTTCGCCGGTGATTGATTCCTTCAGTCCGATCACCGTTACGGTCACGGGTCCTCCTATTTTCTTCACCGAGGGGGAGAGAAGCAGCATGCGGGTGCCGAGTTCGATGTCGTCCCAGCCGCGTTCTTCCGGATCCCAGTTGCCAGCCTTGCGGAAGAGATCAGTGCGCGCGGCGTAGCGCTGCGTGGCCATCGAGCCATGCATAAGGGTGTGCCACAGTGTGTCCGAGTCGTAGAAATTGCGTCGTTCGGGTTTGCCGCGATGCGAGATGAAATCCACATCCCATCCCACTATGTCGGCGCCCGTCTCCTTCAGCGCCTTGAGCGCGCGGGCGGCATGGCCCGGAGCCATAATGTCGTCACTGTCGAAGAACATGGTGTACGGCGTTGTTACCTCGTCGAGACCGCGCGCACGTGCCGCGGCAGCCCCCTGTCGGGGTTCGGTGACGAGTGTGATGTCGAAGCCGGGGCCTTCGGCATGTTCTTTCCATTCGCGGAGCACATCGGGAGTGTGGTCGGTGGAGTTGTTGTCAACAAGAACCACACGGAGGGGGCGGAGCGTCTGCCGCTGGACGCTCTCAAGGGTGCGCCCTACGATGTCGGCGCGGTTATATACCGGAATTACAATGGTCAGTTCGTACTCCATCTTGTCGTCGGGAAGAGAGGTTTTTAGATATAATCTGCCCTGAGGGCTTTGACGGCGCCACGGTGCATGAGGCGCCAGATGTGCATCAGCCCGGCTGAGCGGCCGCGGCCGGAACGCCAGGCGTTCAGAGCCACCCGCAGAGGCCAGGTGCGGCGGTTGTTGAGCGCGATGACGGCGCCGTGCGAGCGGTAGAAACCGTCGGCTACCTCCCTGCGCGAGCCGGTGGTGAGTCCCGGATGGGTACATACCGTGAAAGGGAAGAATCGGCACCTCAGGCCGTTGCGCCGGGCTGTGTAGAGCAGAATCTCGTCCTCGGCGGCGGTGAAGAATGGCGCGCCGGGGCCGAAAAACTTATTGAAGCGCAGCTCGCGTGCCTCGCCGCGGCGGTTCAGCCCTACCTCGAACGCGGTCTGGTAGAATCCTTTCGGGAGGTTTTCGAGCGAAGTCTCGGCCTCGGGATAGGTTTTATTGTCGGCCCCGTCGTAGCGGAACGAGAAATAGTCCGTGTCGGGATGCCGTTCCATTATTTCAAGGGCACCGAGGAGCTGTTCGCGGGTGTAGATCAGGTCGTCGTCAGCTATCAGCACGAAAGGCGCTGTGGCATACTCCAGCAGATTGTTCCGGTTGGCGCTCACACCTTCGCCGAAAAAGCGGTGTACGGTGATGTCGCGCCGCCGGGAAAAATATTCAGGTTCGGGGAGGTCCATGCAATGTTGCCACGATACGAGATAGTGCACCCCCTCCACCTCGGGGAGCCGCATGGCCGCCACGCGCTCTATTCCTGGAGCGCGGTGTGTGGCGATGAGCACCTGAAGACGCGGAGGGGGTAAAGCAGGGTACATCGGCAGGGGATCAGAGATATTTCGCTACGACGGACGACAGCTTGGAGAGGTCGGTGACGCGCTCCACCAGGTCGCCGTTGCGGTTGATGATGAAGGTGGCGGGGAGTGCGCCCACGTTATAGTCGACCAGAGTCTTGGCTCCGTTCGAGGCTGAGTTGTAGACGGCGATCCAGGGGATGTTTTTCGCCGACTGACGCCAAAGATATTCGTCGTCGTCGAAACCTACCTGATAAATCTGGAGTCCGCGCCCCTTGTTGGCCTCGTAGATTTTGGCCAGTTCCACATTGATTGCGGGAGATTCCTGAGCGGAATATGCCGTAAAGTTGAGAATCACCACATTGCCGCGGCGCGTCTCCTCGGAGAGGGTGCGGGTCTTGCCGTTGACGTCGGCCAAAGCGATCTCCGGGTGATTTATCTCCATGATGGTGTCGTCGGGGGCCGCGGAGGTGCGGCGGCGGTTTGACAGGAAGAGTGCGGAGAGCATCTTTGTGCGCGGGTCGGAGGGGCGTGTCTGGTTGAAGGCGTTAGCTACGGCACCGATAATGCGGTTGTCGAACGGTACGGCGGGATCGAATACCTGAGTGTCGCCCACCTTGCGGAAGATGGTGTAATAGGCCGTCATTCCGGAGGGGTTGCGGAGAATCACCTCGGCCATGCGGCGCTTCAGACCTTCGTCGGATGCCACGGCGGCGGCTCCCGAGAGGCGCTGCACGCTGTCGACGAGCTGGTTTATGGTCTGCATGGCGTCGGCTTCGGGCGAGCCTGCCAGAGTGTAGCTGTTGGCGAATCCTGCCACGTTGCCGTTGAGGGTAATGGTCTCAAGGGAGTCGATGGGGAAGTAGGCCGACTCGGAGCCCAGGCGCAGACGGTAGATTTCGGGGTGCCCCGCGGGTTCTCCGCTGAAGGCGTATGAACCGTCGTTCTCCACTGTGAGGGTGTCGAGTCCGTACCAGCCGCCGAGCTCGTTGGCGGTTTCAAGAAGCTCTTTGCCCCCGGCACCCTCGATCTTGCCTTCCACGCTCCATTTTTTCTGGGAGCAGGAGGCCAGAAGAAGAAGCGACGCTCCGGCGGCGAGATATAATGATTTTTTCATCGTGGCGCGGTTTATTTGAATTCAGCTGAGATTTTCGAGGCGATCTCCTTCATCTCTTCCTCGGGGAGGGTGAGTTTGGGAGCGCAGAAGTTCATGTCGTCACCTTTATCCATCGGCACGAGATGTATGTGGGCGTGGGGCACATCGAGTCCGATCACGGTCACGCCCACCTTGCGGCAGGGGATGGCGCGTTTCAATGCTCCGGCCACCCTTTTTGCGAAAAGCAGCAGCGCTGAGTATCCTTCGTCGGAGAGGTCGAAGATATAATCCACCTCTTTTTTGGGGATCACCAGCACGTGGCCGGGATGTACGGGGTTGATATCGAGGAAAGCGAAGTGTTTCTCATCCTCAGCTACCTTGTACGAGGGGATCTCGCCGGCGGCTATTCTGGAAAATATCGATGCCATTGTAAGTGGATTTTGTCAGAATGATATTTCCTTTATCTCGAATTTCATCAGGCCGGCGGGCACACGGATTTCCACCACGTCGCCGAGTTTGTGTCCCAGGAGACCTTTGGCGATGGGGGTGGAGGCACCGATTTTCTTCTCCTTGAGATTGGCCTCGGAGTCGGCCACGATGGTGTATTCTATGGCCATGCCGTTGTTGAGGTTCTTGATAGTGACTTTGGAGAGGATCGAGACCTCGTCCTTGTTGAGTTTGGTTTCGTCGATGATGCGGGCGTTGGCCACGAGATCCTTGAGTTTGGCTATTTTCATCTCGAGCATACCCTGGGCTTCCTTGGCGGCGTCGTACTCGGAATTTTCCGAAAGATCGCCCTTGTCGCGGGCCTCGGCGATGGCGGCGGATACGCGTGGACGCTCCACCGATTCAAGATAGGCTATCTCCTGCATTTTCTTATTGTAGCCTTCTTTTGTCATGTAAGTTAATGCCATGATATTTAGAGTTTTGAATTATACTATAAAATGATGTTTACGATTCGGGGAATAGTAAAAAGAAAGCGCCTCGCCCCGTATCGCGGGGGAGACCCTGATTCTTTTTTACCCTTTTCGGCACATTCGCGTGCCGTTCAATCATTAACGCTGCAAAGTTAACGAAAGTTCGGGAATTACCAAAAGTTTGAAGAGATAATCTGCCTGAAAGGTCTGACTCTACCCCTGGGGTGAGCGGCGCCGGTCGAGGGCTATGAGAAGGAATGTCACAAGACCCAGCACCGCCATAAGCGCGGTGGTCGAGGCTATCAGCAGATTGCCGAAGGCCGCCCCCTCGGTGGTGAACGTGAGTGACGAGGCTTCTGTGGCGAGGGCGGCGGCGGGAGCGAATACGCGCAGTCCGAACAACATGGTGGCCTGATACGGGCCTATGCCGCCGTTGGAGGGCACGCCCATGGAGATACTTGTCAGCACGAAACATACCAGCACTACGGATATTCCGTGCGCCTCGAGCATTTCGCGGGTGAAAGGGAAGGCGAAGAACGCCACATAGAGCTGTGCGAAATAGCAGCCCCAGATCATCACGGTGAGGAACAGCCACCACACTTTGCCTTTCATGTGGAATATCGCGGCGAAACCGCCCCACAGCCCGCGCAGGAATCTCTTGACCGCCACGGCTTTTTTGTCGTGACACATTCTGAGCGCGGTTATCGCCGTGGCTGTGGCCGCGATTACGGTCAGCCAGAACCAGGGAGAGGTAAGTATTGCCGCGATCAGCGAATAGGCCGCGGGATAAGTGCGCACGAAGTCGGCCAGGGGATCGAACGCCACCAGGAGGGTAACAAGGGCGATAAGCCCCACCGACAGGGTGTCGGCCAGACGGTCGGCCACCATCGAGCCGAAAATCTGCGGGAAAGGAGCGTGCTGACGGTAGGCGATATATCCGGTGCGCCACACCTCTCCGAGGCGCGGAAATACGAGGTTTACGGCGTATGTGCCGAATATCGAGTAGCAAAGGATATGCAGAGGAGCGTCCACCCCTATGGCGCGTAGCTGAATACCCCATCTGACGGCCCTGAAAACCATGGGGAGCACCGACATGGCGAGCATCAGGGCTATGTAGCGGAAGTCGCATTGAGTGCGTACCACTTCCATCATCTCGCCGAGGTCAATGCCGCGCATCAGCACCCAGCACAGTCCCACACTCACGGCCAAAGGGACAATGAGCTTGAGCGTCACTGACAGCCAGCGGCGCCGCGCGGGCTGAGTGCCCGGGAGTACGGATCCTGTTTTTTCTTTGACGTTATCGTCCACTTCGATTCTTGTTTCTGACCGCAAAGTTAGTCAGAATCGCGCGTTCAGGCAAATATCGTGTCGGAAACCGAGGCCATCCCCGGGATATATTTGAAGCGGATTATAATATAATAGTGAGTGCGTTGGTAAAAAGGTCGGAAAATTGTTTAAATATCCAAATGATAACGGATGTTTGCTTTTTTTATACATAATTTTGCTGCCGATTTGAAAACGCACGTGCTTCTATTTATTTGAAAATCTTATGGATTTCAGCCGCAAGGCTCGGTCCGTTATTATTTCAATAACTTTTATAAAGGTATGAAAAAGATTCTTTCTTTGGTCGTAATGACTATCGTATCACTCAGTGCAATGGCTGAGGATCTCTATGTAGGCGGTTCGCTCAATTTCTGGCGTAATTCCACCGACGAGCACACCACCATCACCATTCTCCCCGAAATCGGCTACAAACTCAACAAGACCTGGGACCTCGGTATGCAGATCGGTTACCAGCACGATGAGGTCGGCGCTGATGACGACAAGGTGATCGGCAACTTCTTCCAGATCGCTCCCTATGCCCGCTGCACGTTCTATCAGGTCGGTATCGTTGACCTATTCGTTGACGGCGGTTTCGGCATCGAGACCGGTAAAACCCGCTTCCACGGCGAATCTTCCGAAGCAGCTACCGCATGGAACATCGGCTTCAAACCCGGCGTGGCTCTCAACCTCAACAACAAATTCTCCCTGCTGGCACACTTCGGCTTCCTCGGCTACGAGGGCGCCAACGACGGTGCCAAGAGCGTAGGCAAGAAGGAAGGCTTCGGACTCCGTTTCAGCGGTGACGCCCTCAGCTTCGGTATGCGCTACAATTTCTGATTACGCATCCGAACATAAATGATATTGAGGCGGTGTGTCAAATCATGATTTGACACACCGCCTTTTTCTTTTATTTCGTTTCTATTCCGATTTTTTCCAATATTCTGGTGAATATCGGAAAATAATTCCTATATTTGCCTGTGGAATCATTAGAATGTAACTATGACTGAAATCACAACGCCGTTCGACCAGGCCAACCTCGCCACGGTGATGGAAACGCTGAAAAACTATTCGGTGGACTATTCTCATCTTGGCGAGGATTATATCATATCGCGCATCAGTGCCGTCAAGCCTCAGTTCAAACGGAAACTGATGGGACGTTTTGACGGTCTGACGGTGCTGGTGTCGGTAAAAGGCACGCTGCATCTCACTCTCAATATGGAGTCGGTGGTGGTGAGACCTAATTCCGCGGTGTTCATCGCTCCGGAGACTTTCCTGCGCCCGGAAAAAGTCGACGAGGAGGAGCTGGAATTTTTTATGCTTTTCCTTTCCAACCGCTTCATACACGGCATAAATTTCGATATGAATGCCGTGAACACCTCGCTTCTGGCTTCCAACGACCCTGTGCTGCAGCTGACTCCGGAGCGCACCGAGGTGTTGCGGAGGTATTTTGACCTTCTCCATCTCACTTCGCTGGAAAACAACAGTTATTCGCGCCATATAGCGCGCTCGCTGGCCGAAGCGGCCGGTTATCAGCTCATGGCTTACGGCGAGGAGGCGGCAAGGAGAATGTCGGAGGAGCAGCCCAAGACACGACGCGCCACCTACGTCCGAACGTTTCTCGGCCTGGTGCGCGACAACCACCGCTGCGAGCGGTCGATCGGATTTTATGCCGACCGGATGTTCATCTCCCCGAAATACCTTTCACTGATCATCAAGGAGGCCACCGGAAAATCCGCCGCCGAGTGGATTGACCAGTATGTGATCCAGGAGGCCAAGAATCTGCTACGTTATTCGGGCAAGAATGTGCAACAGATAGCCTACGAGCTGAATTTCACCAACCAGTCGTCGTTCGGTAAGTATTTCAAGCATATCACCGGACTGTCGCCGACGCAATTTCAGAATTCCTAATCCTTTATTCCCCATATCATCATGAACGACAATCAACAGCCTTACAACAACCGCCCCCCTTATAACGGACAGCCGCAGCCTCCTTATGGCGCTCCTGCGCAGCCGTATTATCAGCAGCCACAAGTGGTGGTGGCACGGTCCAGGACCAACGGTTTGGGTACTGCCGGATTCGTGCTTTCGCTTCTGGCCTGGATTTTCTGCTGGGTTCCGTTCGCGAATATCATCCTTTGGGTGCTCGGCCTGATATTCTCCATCATCGGACTGTTCAAGGCGCCGAGAGGTCTGGCCATCGCGGGATTCGTGCTTTCCACTCTGTCCATTATCCTTGTGATAGTCTGCATCGTGTTCCTCGGCGGTCTGGCGCTACTTTCTGTCTGAAAGGGCTGCCGCACGCATTTTAATCTCAGACAGACGTTTTTTCAGGGCGTCCAGCGTAGGGTCGTTATCGGCCAGCGCGGGACGACCTGCCATTTCGGCTTCCTTGGAGGCGTCGGCCAGCACAAGGGTCAGATATTCCTCTTCGGCACGGATATATGCATCAAGGAGTTCGGAGGGTGTGTATCCCTCTGACGGCAGTCCGTATAATTCACTGCAAATTTCAGGAAGCGGTTGGCCGAGAGCGAATTCCCGCTCCATTTCGGCCACCCGGGGGAGCGATGCGGCCAGGGTGCGGGCCAGGTCTGACAACGACCGGATCGCACCTGACTGCAGTCCGGCTATGATACTGTCGATTACTTCCTTCGGCATCACGTATCCCGCCATGTCGGTCCAGCTATCCGTGAGGTTGTGCTTCTTCACGCCGGATGCGTTTCCCTCTTCCTGGGCTATGAGCTGTTTTTCACCGAAGTAGCGCATCATGGCGTTGGCATACAGACGCCGGCCTTTGGCCATGGCACGGCGTGATATGGCAGTCCCCTCATGAATGAAATCGCTGTCGGCGTTTTCTGCTGTCCGTTCCAGAGAATCCATCAGGTTGACAGCTGACTGCATACGGCTTACAGTCGCCGGATTGAGGGCGTCAAATCCTATTATGTCAAGGCGTCGGTCGGCGGGTCGCCGGTCGCGTGCGGGCCATTTGGCGATATCGCGTGCGGTGCCGCATTTCACAAGGTTCTCTCCCGGCAGCAATCGGCTGAGGCCGTCGTTCCCGGCTATGAGATATGAGAAGGGGAACTGCCGTGTGTCGGGATGTGAGTAATGGCGGCCGCTCACCATCGTGAAGTCACCGATGCGTGCCGGCCACATTATGTAGCTGTCGGAGGCGCATTTGCATCCACGACCCATCGTGCCGTAATGTATGGGACCGAGTTTGTAGAGGTGGTTGCTCTGGTTGGTGCCGGAGCCGGCGTTGAACATCATGAACTCCCCGCCGATGAGGAGGGTGGATTTATGTTCGGATACGGTGAAAGGACCGGCGAACACTGAGGCAGCCTCTCCGTTGCAGAGGTGTGAGTTGGCGAAGAAGAGGGAGTGCTGGGCGGTGAAGTTGCACAGGATCACGTTCTGCCCCGCGAAGCAGCGGGAAATCTGGGTGCCTTTGTCGATCAAGGCGTTTCCCTCAATCACACAGTCCTCGACCATTGTGCCGGCTCCGATTTCGGCGCCGTCGCCTATTTCCGAACGTATTATCTGTATGGCTCCTTTCAGCCTGGCGCCGTAGCCGATGAGGGGGCGTGCCGATGTGGTTTCCTCAGGAGGGAGGTTGTTGATAAGAGTACGGAGGCTTTCATCGTGGACTGCCAGCCCTGCGATCTGAGCCGTGATGCCGGGGGCGATGCGCAGAGATTTTGAGCCGGTTTCGTCGAGCACGTTCACTGTCGTGGCTCCGGCTTTCCATCCGGTGCCGTCTATTGTCCCGCAGCCTGTGATTTCGGCGCCGTCGCCTACGGTGTAGCCCGCGAGGAGATGTACGTCGCGGACGGTCACGTTGTCTCCTAACCGGCAGTCGTGCAGGTGGGCACGGTAGATTCGCGGGCACATCATCCCGTCGGTCTGAGCGTCGTGGTTTCCGAGGATATTGTCGCCTGAAAAGAGGGTGTCGGCGTAGTCGTCCGGCTCGAATCTGTCGGCGCGCAGCATCACTCTGTTCCAGTCGTGGCAGCGGCAGCCGTTATGCTCCAGCCGCGATATTTCGGCGGGGGTGAGGTGTCTCATCGTGGGAGGTCTTTGAAAAACGGTGCTTTGAGGTCTTTTTCGGAAAGGCAAGGCTTTATGCCGTCCAGAGGCCAGGCGATGGCCAGGTCGGGGTCGTCCCAGCGCACGGACCCTTCTTCGCCCGGGGAGTAATAGTTGTCGACCTTGTATTCGAACCGGGCTTCGTCGCTGAGCACCAGGAAGCCGTGGGCGAACCCGCGGGGTATGAACATCTGGCGCCCGGTGGTGTCGGAGAGTTCTGTGGCCACATGGCATCCGTAGGTGGGGGAACCGGGGCGCAGATCCACGGCCACGTCGAGCACGCGCCCGAGCGAGACCCTCACGAGTTTTGCCTGCGAATGTTCGCCGCGCTGGAAATGAAGGCCGCGGAGCACTCCGCGGGTCGACATTGATTCGTTGTCCTGCACGAACTCCAGATCTGTCAGTCCGGTGGCCTCGCGGAAGTCCGCGAGCCTGAATGTTTCCATGAACCAGCCGCGCGAGTCGCCGTGGCGCTCGGGCTCTATGATCCACACTCCTTTTATTTCTGCCTCGGTAAATTTCATGTGGCAAAATTAGCGGTTTTCCGCGGTTCCTACAAATAATAAGAGGTGCGTGCTGAAGTTGCCGGCTGTGGGCGACTTCGGCACGCACCTTTCAGGTTACGCGTCTGATGTTATCTTATGGCGATTTTTGCCACAGTGTCGGCGCTGCGGACTATGTAGGTGCCACTGCCGGGTGTCAGTACGAGGGTCCGGCGCGGTACGCCGCTGTAAGCGATCCGGCCGTCGGGATATGCCACCACGGTGTTTTTCCCTTCGGCACCCTCGATTATGAGGCTGCCCTCGGCGGCATAAATGCGTATTGTCTGCGCGGCGGTTTCATTGACCGGAGTCTGGTCGAGTGTGGCTCCGTTGGAGGGGCGCGACTCGCGGGTGGCGTAGAGGGCGGTCACATGGTAGGTGGGCTTTTCGCCTGACACGAGTGTTGGGTCGGTATATGTGTCGGCGTCCGCACCGAGGGTTGTGAGAAGTTGTCCGTCGCGGTAGAGGTTGTAGCCGGTAAGGGTCAGCCCCTGACCGCGGAAACCGCAGGGTGTGAATGTGAGGTCGTCGACACATAGTGCGAAGAGGTTGGCCGAGGTGTAGCGGATGGCGAAGTATACGGCTCCCTCGGGGAGGTAATAGCTGTATTCTTTCCAGGTGACAGGCACGGCGGTATGGGTTTCCATCAGGATGAAGTCATCGGGCGATGTGCCTGAGGTTGAATAGAGTACTTCCATCTGCTCGAGTCCGTAGAGATCGGTGGCTGACCGGGCGAAGAAGCTGATTGTCTGGTCCTCGCCGGTGAGACGGGGTGATATGAGCCAGTCGTCGTTGTGTTCGCCGGGATCGGCGATGGCGGAGAAGGCCACGAACATGGTGTTGCCCGAATGGCACTCCCATGCGCTGCCGGTCATGTTGCCGGCGGGGCCGTTGAAAGCCATGAAGGCTTTGGGTACGGATGCGTTGGGAATGGCTGTGGAGCCGTGGCCCACGCCGATGGTATAGAGGCCGTCGCCGTCGTATGTTGTCCACTGGCCGAGATAGTCTTCGGCGATTTCAGTGGTTCCGAGACCGATGGAGAAGGGCACGTAACCCTCCACGTCATCGGTGATCTCGACCGGAGTCTCGGGGCCGAGGTCGGGTGCGGTCCAGGTTACGGCGGCGCCGGAAGGAGCGGTCACGGCTGAGGCGTCGCGCGGTGCCGGCAGATTGTTGTGATGAACGCCTACACGGAGGAGTGCGGAATTGTTGTCGTCGGCTATCTTGTCGCCGGGAGTGGTTGCGCGTGCCTGATAGACGAGCTGCCCGGGGTTGACGGCGCCACGTGTCTGGCTGAAGTGGACTGTGGCGTACTCGCCTGCGGCGAGGGTGAGGGTCTGCATGTCGACGGTGACGTCATTGAGAATCAGTTCTACGTTTGTCTCGGCATCTGTCGCACCGGAATTTTCCACAAGGACTGTCAGCGTGAACGGCTCTCCGGCTTCTACTACGGCAGGCGCGGTGAGGCGGTGGAGGGTGATGTTGGGCGTCGGGAGGTCTGCGATGGAGATGTTGTCGACGAAGAATGTCGTGGCGTATTCGCCGGTATTCCTTCCGGTGAGGGAGAACTGCACTTTGTCGGCGCCGTGGGGGAGGGGGATGATCATGCGCTGCCATCCGTCGATTCCGGCATGGGGTACGGCCTCGTGAGTGGAGGTGTGTGCCTCGCCGTTCTCTTCCCAGCTGATGGCGGCGGTAAGCCCGTCGGAGGTCCCTTTGGGATAGAGGAAATGGAAGGTGAGTGCCGGTTCGGCAAGTCCTGCGGTGGAGAATGAGCCGGAGATGAATGTGGCCTCGTCACCGGTGGTGATGCCGGTGAAGCGCAGGAGGCCGCCGTCGCCGTCCTGTTCCTCTACGCCGGGATTGGAGGCGGGATTGGTCACTGTCCATGAGGCGTTGTCGTCGGCTCTCTCCATCACGAATTCGTATGTGGCGTAGCCGTCGGAGAATGATTCGTATGCCGGTGTGGAGTGGAGGCGCCCGTAGGTGGTGGTGTTGGAGTAGGAGGCGTCGGAGGTTCCGGCGATATTGGTGGCTGTCACGGCGTATTGCACGAACTCCTGGGTTGCGTCGGCCTGTGATGCCTCGTCACGGAAGGCGGGTTCGGTCAGGTCGGTGGCCACTACGGTTTCGGAGCGGTCGTAGCGGGTGACGGTGTAGCGCACACTTCCTTCCGGCAGACGGATCCCTTCGGTATCGGCGGCGGGCGCTTCCCATCTGAGATTTACGATGCCGTTGTGTTCTCCGGATGTGGCTGTTACGCCGGTTACGGATGCCGGGCGGTGTACGCCCACGTAGACTTCCACGCTCTCTTTGAGCGAGCGGCCTCCGGCCGAGGTGACGGCAACTGAATAGGTCTGGAGTCCGTTGGGAGCGTTTTTTACGGTATGGCTTATTTTCTGGCCGGGGGCGCCGCTGAGTGTCGTGAGCAGTTGCTCGTCACGGTAGATCTCCACTCCGCTGATTGATGCGAGCGGTGCGCCTTTCATGTCGGTGGAGGGGAGGGTGAACTGCAGGGTGGCCTCCGGGACGCCCTCGGGAGCGGCGGTGGCTGTCAGGCCGGTGACGGCGGCAGGTACCTGCGACGCTACTGGAGCGCTGACGGTGAAGTTGTCGACCCACAGATAATATTTGTCGATGTCGGAGCAGGCACGTACGGCGAAGTGTACCGGGCCGTCGGCTGCGGGTGTGTAGTCTCCCCCGATGATTGTGTATTCATCGGTGAGGATGTCGGTCGGAGGCACAACTTCGGTGGTGAGTTGCTGCTGCTGGGTACCGTTTCCGGCGTAAAGGGCTACACGTTCGGGGTACACCTGGAGGGGGGAGCGGGTGGCTTTGGCCTGAAAACTTACGCGGTAGCTGTTGCCGCTGCGGAGGTAGACCGGTGGCAGCACCAGGTAGTCGTTGGCGTTTCCGGTTAGACAGATCGAGGAGTGTACCTGTCCGTCAGCCCATACCCAGCTCTTGCCGTCGCCGTCACCGTCGATGAGGGTGATGTCGTCCATATCGTCGCGGTGGTCGAAATCCATTGTGCACGGCGCTGTGTAATTGCCGGTTATAAGGGTGTTGGATGCAGTGGCGGCGGCGGTGAAGTCACCAATTACGGGTTCTACGGTGTAGTGGTAGCGTGTGCGGGTGGCCGGTTCGGGGCGCGGTTCGCTGAATGTTGTGGCTTTGTGGTTCTGCGCTACTGTGATGGCGTCGGGGTATCTTATGATGCGGTATCCGAGGGCGTCGGTGTCCATCCACCCGCCGTTGGCGCTCTTGGCGGCTTCCCAGGTGAGGGTGTATTGCCCGTTGTTGTCGGTCAGTGTGAGTCCCTCTACCGGCAGCGGTGTGTCGGGTCCGATGAAAAGTGAGGTACGCACGGGGGTGCTTTCGCCTGACGTATTTGCCAGGGTCACGGCTATGGAGTAGGTGTCGGGAGTGTCGACTGAAAGTGGTATGGTGACAGGTTTGCCGGCCTGCACGGTGCCGCTGCTTTTGCGGTCGCCGTTGACTTTGACTGTATAGGTGAGCTCGCCGGTGAGCGGGGCGCCTCCGTGGGTGGTGGAGGGTGCGGTGAAGGTGACGGTGCCGCTGAGGCTCCCTCCGGCAAAGTTGGCTGCGAGGCCGGTGGGGGCGCCGGGAGCGTTGTCGGAGGTGGGGGCATCGGCGAAATACATGCCGGCTACCGATTCCTCGTCGTAGAAGTCATAGAGTTTTGTGGCCGCGGCTGTCTGCGGGTCGATCTCGTACATCCCCTGCTTGAGATCGGTATTAAGGGCGTAATATATCTTTCCGGAATGTGGCTCGTAGGCGGCCGAGGGCATGTATTGGTCGGTAAGACCGGTCTCGCCGATTGTGGTGGTTTCGCCGGTGGTCTTGTCGATGGTGCAGAGGCGTCCGGTTGAGTTTATACCGTATATCGTTCCGTTATCGGAGGCTGCTATGCCGGTGAATGAGTAGTCTGACTGCTGGCCGTAGTTCCTGATCATTGTCACTGTGCCGGTGTTCACGTCCAGTGTGCCGAAATAATAGTAGCCGTTGGTACCGCGCTTCACGAAGCAGCCGTAGACTTTGTCGGTTGTGGGGTCGTAGGCCATATCCATCGCCTTGAATTCTTCGTCGGCGTCGGCGATTTCGGTGTATCCCCACGTTTCGGTGTTGAAGATGTAGAATTTCATCGACATCACCACATAGCCGCCGTTGGGGGCGTTTACCTCCTCGGAGGTGGCTATGAAATATTTTCCGTCGGCGTATACGGCGCCGGCGTTACCGCAGATCAGCTGGTTTTTCGCTACGGAGGGGAAGGAATAGTAGGTTCCCGGGGTGGTCGGGAAGGAATATACTCCGTAGGCCGGTGTCTCATAGTCCCAGTCGGCCTTATACCAGAGGTTGGCGTATGCGCGTATCCCGTCGGTGCCGTCGGCCCGGAGAGCCGACGAAGTGCGGGCCGGTAATTCCGCCGTGGGTAGTTTTATGCGGCTCCGGTTGATTTTTTTAGGTAGTCTGTCGACCGTACGCGAGGGGATCGGATCGAAAACTATCGGTGTTTCTCCATGGATTGCTCCGTTTGTGAGGGCACTTAGCGCTATCGCTATGGCGGCAATCGGTTTCTTCATCTTTATATATAATTAAGGAGTATGGTCCGCTACGTTATATTGGCTGCTTGCTACGTGTCGGGATTGTATTGATGGTATGCGACAAATTTAATGAATATTCTGTGAATAGCCATGCATAATGCTGAAAAATCGCTCAAAATTATTCCTAAATGCCGCAGTGAATCACCTGAGGGGCTGTTGAAGTTGATGCATGATATTTTTTGCCTGAAAAACCGATCGTTGTAAATCTCTGAGAGGAAGAAAAGTGGGTATCTCTTTAATATATGTTAACGCATACGGGAGTAAAAAATGTTGCAAAAATATTTGGCAGGTTCGGGTAAAGTGCCTAACTTTGCACCCGCAAATGAGACGGAGGTCTCACCTCAGAGGGGTCAGAAAGAACAAACGTCTGCCACGGCAGAAAAGTTTAAAAAAAAGTCGCCGAAAATTTTGGTAATTCAAAAATCGGTTGTAACTTTGCAAAACCTTTCGGAAAGAGCTTCCGGAGCGCCGGTCAGTCCGGCTTCAAGAAGAGAACATTGAAAGAATTACAATAGACAAGTAGTAGTACAAGAACTAAGAGCTCTTTCCGGGCTTCGGTCCGGAAAAGGAAAAGTTTCTGTCAATTCTTTAAACGGTATAACTACAGGAAATCGTCGGGTCGGGATTCAGACGGCGTCGGTTATCATGTCGGCCGCGAGGCAATAAACATTCTGAAAAGAAAAAAGACAAGATAACAACAACGAAGAGTTTGATCCTGGC
>URZG01000016.1 GCA_900552325.1 uncultured Porphyromonadaceae bacterium
TTTACCGTCTGGGCATCGCTCCCACCCGCGCAGCAGCCCGTCAGCTCGTGCTCCACAAGCACGTGACCGTCAACGGCAAGGTTGTCAACATCCCCTCCTACGCTGTAGAGCCGGGCGATGTCGTAGGTGTGCGCGAGAAATCCAAATCGCTTGAGGTCATCGCTGACAATCTGGCCGGTTTCAACCACGCCAAGTATCCCTGGATCGAATGGGATGAGTCTGCAAAGGCCGGCAAACTGCTCCACGTCCCCACCCGTGAGGATATTCCCGAGAACATCAAGGAGCAGCTCATTGTCGAGCTCTATTCCAAGTAATAAACTTTAAACCTAAAGATCCATGGCTATTTTAGCATTCCAGAAACCTGACAAGGTTGTGATGTTAGAAGCAAACAGCTTCTACGGCAAGTTCGAGTTCAAGCCCCTGGAGCCCGGCTATGGTATCACTGTGGGTAACGCCCTGCGTCGCGTGCTGCTTTCCTCGCTCGAAGGCTACGCAATCGCGTCGATCAAGATCGACGGCGTAAAACATGAGTTCGATACCATCCCCGGTGTAAAGGAGGATGTCACCAATATCATCTTGAACCTCAAGAAGGTGGACCTCAAACAGCTTACGGAGGACACCGATACCGAAAAAGCCGTCATCAACGTGTCAGGCAAGGAGGTGTTCAAGGCCGGTGACATTGGCAAGGCCCTTTCGGCCTTCGAGGTACTCAACCCCGATGAAGTCATCTGTCATTTGGATCCCGAGGCAAGCTTCAATATCGAAGTCAACATCAACAAAGGTCGCGGCTGGGTGCCTGCCGACGAGAACCAGCTGGAAATCACAGATATCCAGACTCTGGCCATCGACTCCATCTACACCCCCATCAAGAACGTGAAGTACTCCGTGGAGAACTTCCGCGTTGACCAGAAGACCGACTACGAGAAGCTTATTATTGAAATCACCACCAACGGCTCGATTCTTCCGCAGGACGCCCTGAAGGAAGCCGCCAAAATCATGATCTACCACCTGATGCTCTTCTCCGACGAGAAGATCACCATCGAGACCACTGAGGCCGACGGCACCGAAGAATTCGACGAGGAAGTGCTCCACATGCGCCAGCTCCTGAAGACCAAGCTCGTGGATATGGATCTGAGCGTGCGTGCCCTCAACTGCCTCAAGAGCGCCGAAGTCGAGACCCTCGGCGAACTGGTAGTGTTCAATAAGACCGACCTCCTCAAATTCCGTAACTTCGGCAAGAAATCGGAACTCGACGAACTGCTCGCCAACCTCGGCCTGTCGTTCGGAATGGATATCTCTAAATACAAACTTGACAAAGACTGACCACAACGATGAGACACAATAAAAGCTTTAACCACCTCTCGCGCAAGAAGGCTCACCGCGACGCCCTCCTTGCCAACATGACGATCTCGCTTATCAAACACAAGCGTATCTTCACCACTCTGGCAAAGGCTAAGGCACTCCGCATGTACGCCGAGCCCCTGATCACCCGCGCCAAAGAGGACTCCATGGCCAACCGCCGCCTGGTTTTCTCCTACCTCCAGAACAAGGAGGCCGTGACCGAGCTCTTCCGTGAGATCTCGCAGAAGATCGCCGACCGTCCCGGTGGCTACACCCGCATCCTCAAGACCGGCAACCGTCTGGGCGATAACGCCAAGACCTGCTTCATCGAACTCGTTGACTACAACGAGAACATGCTCAAGGACAAGAAGGAAGCCAAGAAGACCCGCCGCACCCGCCGTGCCGGCAAGGCCGCTCCCAAAGCCGAGGAGGCTGCTACCGAAGTAAAGGCCGAGGCCCCCGCAGCTGAGGCAGCCGAATAATTCAGGCAGCTGATTCCGGTGTCCGCAACCCGCTGAAGAGTTGCGCCGCAGTCAAAATTCCCGAAATTTCCCACGGGAACCAATGATAAAAGAGGATAGACCTCCGCAAACCCGGCGACGGGCCCGGAGCTATCCTCTTTATTGTTTTTGTCAACGATTCTATTCCGACCTCATCTAAAGGTTTCATAATCTTTCATTCATCATCACCCGCTTGAGTCCATCATTTGAGCAATTATACGATAAATTCTGTGCCAGAGCCAGGAAAGGACTGATTCGTATACCGTTCATGGAGAAACTGACGGTTCCGGATTGGTTTGTAAGCGTCTGTGTTTACGGCTTTTTCGTTATGTCTGTCGTCTGGTTTATTGTGGATTGCTTTTTTGAGATCAGCATTTGTAATGATGAGGGATATATGGCATTTTGTTGCAGGGATTATGCCCGGCAACCTATGGCTATGCTGACTTTTTACGGGGGATGGCTGGCAATTCACTGGTTCGGGAACCAGATAATCATCCTAAGGCTGCTGATGTGTTTTTGCCTGTGTGTGGGCGTAGGTGTGCCTTGCTGGTATTGTTACCGGAGGACCGGAAGCCTGAGGTGGACACTGTTTATCGCTTCGTGTGTTGTAGTTTATGTACTTAATTCGCCTTTTAAGCTATATGGGTGGGATTTCGGGCCTCTATTGTATGCAGGTCCGCTCATTACTCTTTTGGTTTCGCTTTACGACAGAATAACATTTTCGAAGGTAATAGGCATAGGCTGCCTGACAACTCTGACAATACTTGCCCGCATACCTTCCGCTATTATTGTGGTGCCGGTTTGTTTCTTGTCATTATGGGGCGCGACCAAGGGTATGAACCGACGGGGACTGAATTTCAGACTATATGCCGGAATAGGTCTGATATCCTTCCTTTCCATGTTCGTGATTTGTGTCATGGTGATGAAGGGTTCATTGATATCATATTTTGAATCCTGGCGCCCTGAAAACATTATCAACGGGCATGGGCTTCGGGATATAGGCGCCAAATATTATGATATTGCGAAGTACGATTTGTACTTGATATTCTCGTTGTCATGGATATCGAAATATGCATTCGCGTCGATCTTTGTTTTAGCCTTTTTCAGCAGGAGAAGCCGATATTTACCAGCCTTGATTTTACTCTGCTATCTGTTTTATCGGAAGCTGATGATACCGAATTGCATGAGTGTTCCGCGTGTGGTGCTCGACTTGATAATAATCCTGTTCCCCTTTCTCTATAATTATAAGTCAAGGTTGCTTGGAGAAAATACTTTTCTCCCCATTGATAACAGAAAGTTATGGACTATCATCATATTTGTGCTTGCCTTATCGATAGGCTCTGACAGAATAATACTGCGAGCAAACTTTTATTATATGTTGCCGTTACTGCTTGTGCCGCTTTGTCTGGTGCGTCGGGGTATGATTTTTTGGATACTTCTGTTTCTCATTCTGCCAAGTTTCGTCTTTTCATTAGGCGATCGTTTAAAAAATATCCATAACTACAAGCCAATGGAAAATATATTCCCGCATCATAATCATATATATGATTTGAAAAATGCCTCTGTAAATATATATGCCCTTCGTCCCGTAATCGAGGAGATAAAGCGTGAGGGAAAACGATACGCTTTTTTCGGAGAGGAGCGTTTCATCGGCTCGTATCTTTATGAGGACGACATTCCTTACCGGCTTAATATCTATCATGTGGATTATAAGGATGAGATGACGTCGGCCATGGATGATTTCCTATCGCAACATGACTGCATTGTGGTGAGAGACTGGGGCGGCATAGCATATACGCGGAAAGAGATGAGACAAATGATGGAAGAACGCAATTTTTATGTAACCGCTAATCCGGGTGATTATGTGGTTTTCGAACGATTGCAACCCGAAGAATTCCTTTCAATAACAGGCTATAAATGAAAGGTATAGAAAAGATATTCACAAATATTAATGAAAGGCTCAGCAACGGAATAATCCGGATACCGTTCGCTGAAAAGTGGAGTGTGCCTCAATGGTTGGTGAGTCTTTGTATTTACGGTTGGTTCGCTCTTGTGGTGGTATGGTTTGTAGCCGACTGTTTTTTCGGTCAGGTAATCAATACGGATGAGTGTTATATGGCATTGTGCTGCCGCGACTATGCACAGCAGCCTATAGCGATGCTTACGTTCTATCTCGGCTGGCTGGCTATTCAGGTATTCGGCGATCAGGTCATCACTCTGCGGTTGCTGATGTGTTTATGCGTGTTTGTTGGCGTGGGTGTGCCGTGCTGGTATTGCCATAGGCGCACCGGGAGCATCAGATGGCCGCTTTTTATATTTACCTGCATCCTGATAGCCGTCCGAAGCCAGTATTACAAGTTTTATGGCTGGGACCTCGGGCCGATAATATTTGCGGGACCATTGATAACGTTTATCATATCACTTTATGACGGGTTGACGGTTAAGAGGGTAGTTTATGTAGGCATTTTTGCTGCCCTCATGATTCTTTCCAGAGTTCCGTCCGGAATAATTGTCGTACCCGTATGTTTTGTATCTCTATGGGTAGCCACCAAGGGTCAGAAAGACAGGAATAAAGCTTATTGGAATAATCTCGGAATAGGTCTGGTATCATTTACATTGACAGCAATGGCAGTTATTTATTTAATGAAGGGCTCCGTGTCATCCTACATCATGTCATGGCGCCCGGAGAATATAATTACCGGTCATGGCGTCAGGGAAGCAATGGACTTTTATTTAAAGTTCCTAAAGGAAGATTTCAATTTAATATACTCCGAAGGATGGATTGCTAAATACGCTCTTTTCTCTATCTTTTTATTATTATTGTTTTCAAGAAACAGTCGTTTGCTGCCGGGGGCAGTATTATTGGTATTACTTTCGTATCAGCAACTTGTGCACCATGGACTTATTAACGTCCCCCATGTGATTTTTGATCTTGCCATTATATTACTGCCGATTTTATATAACTTAAAATCACTTTTAATCGGAAGCAGGGAACGTCTGGAAATAGACAGCCGTAAATATTGGACGATGATTCTGTTCGTTTTCGTAATGGTGATAGGATCAGATCGCTTGCTGCGACGTGTAGATCTGTTTTATATGCTGCCAATATTCTTAGTGAGTGCCTATCCCGTGAGGAGAGGAATCATTTTTTGGATATTGCTATTTCTAACTTTCCCCGGATGGGTATTCAGTACAGGTTACAGAATTCAAAGGACAGCGATATGTAGCCCGCTTGAAAATGTTCTGCCGCGCCATAAATACGTGTATGACGAGGTGGCTGCTACTATGTATGTCTCCCCTTTGGAACCGGTTACCGACCTGTTTAAAAGAGAGGGGAAGAGAGTGTGTACATTTAGTCAGGGCAGATATGCTCCGTCTTATCTTTATTACGATGGTTTACCTTACAGGCTTAATGTATTCCATTTCTATTATAACAAAGACTTTATAGACGCTCTGGATGACTTTGCTGAGAATAATGATGCAATGATTCTGTATAGCAAAGAATTGCCGCTTTATAGTCAGGATGAATTGCCGGGAATGATGCGTGAGCGCGGATTTTATCTCACCGGCCGCCCCGGAGAGTTCCTTGTGTACGAGCGCATCCGCCCCAGGGATTTCATAACAATCCGGGATACTTATTGATGGTGAAAATGGTAAACTCAATTACAAAGATGCACGCTTTAAGTAATAGAGAAAATACAGCATTTATGTCTCGCAGAATGATAGATTTCATTCTGTGGGTGTTGTTTGCCGTCACTTTTGTATGGTATTGGTCGGGGAGTTTCATTGCCTACAGATTAATCCAGGACGAAAGTTATATGGCGTTGTGTTGCAGGGATTATGCCGAACAACCGATTGCCATGCTGAGTTTTTACATCGGTTGGCTTGGCACACAGTTGTTCGGCGACCATGTGATAGTATTGCGCCTTTTGGCAGCGGCGAGTATGTTTGGGGCTGCCTTGATTCCTTGCGTGTATTTCTATAGGCAGACCGGAAACAAGAGGTGGACGGTGTTTTTGTTGACCGTGTGCATGATTGCGATACGGTGTACACGCCATGAGTTTTTCAGCTGGGATACTATGCCGACGATCTTTGCGGGGTGGCTGCTTACAATTCTTGTCAGCTATGTCAGGACTCCTTCAAACGGCACCGCTCTGTGGGGCGCGGTGGCATTGGCAATGTTGGTCCTGTCGAGAGTGCCGACGGCCATAGTGGCTGTGCCGGTTTGTATCGTGGTTATTTTTGCAGTTGGGAACCGTTGGGGCGTTTCTATGAAAATGCGGCTGAGACTTCTTGGGAAATGTGCCGTTCTTTGTATTCTTGTATCGTTGGTTATTATGGTGCTGATGTGTGGTAGCCCGACGGCTTATTTCGGATCCTGGATTCCTGAGAACATCATCAACGGACACAATCTGCGGGATATGGTGAAAGCCGATACCCATTGGAATTTCTCTTCGTGGGCTTTTAGATATATGTGCGGAACATACTGGCTTTTCCACTGGGGATTCTTAGCTCTGCTTGTGACATATCTTGTTAAAGGGCTTCGGCGTCTGTATGTCGGTATTATATTGCTGACGCTTATTATTGTCTATAATGTCATGACAAATCCCTGGGTGTCCTTCCCTTTCTTTGCCATTGCTGGAAGCCTGTTGTTGTATGTACCATGCCATAATCTGGTGGAACGATATGTGAGACACGGCGATGATATTGAAAAAATGGAACCGCTTGTTGTATGGGTAGTGTTGTTCTTCTCTTTGGTTCAGATGGTAGGATCAGATCAGCTCCCGATACGTATCACGTTCTTTTACAGTATTCCTCTCCTTATGGTGTTCCTTTACTCACGGAGAAAAGGGATATTGTTATGGATTATGCTGTTTATGACACTCCCGGCATTAGCTGCGGGAATTAGAAATAATATTGATGCTTTCGGTCAGAATGATCGCCTAATAGGGAAACTACCGCGCAGGGAACTGATAGCGGATACAAAAGTAAACATTGATGCGTTTTTGACTTTTAAGTCGTTGACGGACAGTCTGACACGAATGGATGAAAAATATCTATTCATCGGCCCTGATCGTTATGAGCTTATATATTTCTATCAGAAAGATAAACCCTTTCATCTCAATCATTTCCACTATTATTATAGGGATGAGTCGTTAAAGTTGATCCATTCCATTCCGGATTCCGTATCAGTTGTGATAATCAAGGAAATAGGAATCATCTCCTTGACTCCTGAGGAACTGGAGCCGGAACTTGCTGCCATGGGTTTCAGAAAGGAAAGCAAGGTAGGCGAATATGAGGTGTATGGAAGGAGAATAAAACGAAAAAATGAATATGATGGAAGGACAAGATATTGAGCGGGCAGCGGGGCTGCCGCGGGAATGGGAGGAGGAGTGGTTTCTGACGCCGGCGGAATGTAACCCGGAGGGGAGGATGCCGCTGACGCTGTTGATCAACAGGCTGATAGAGATCGCCACGCTCCATGCCAACGCTATCGGAATCGGTTATGCCGACATCGTGGGGAGACACCACACGTGGGTGCTGTCGCGTGTGGCGGTGGAGATGAAGCGCTATCCGGGGGTGAACGACACTTACCGCATACGCACGTGGGTGTGCTCGGTGAACCGCCTCTTCTCGGAGCGCGATTTCTGCATTATGGCGGCCGACGGCGAGGTACTGGGCTGGGCGAGAACGGTGTGGGGGATGCTCGACACCGACACGCGCCGCGCAGCCGACATTTCGTATATGGCGTGGATCGAGGCGCTGGCGCTCCCGGATGCATGCCCTATAGCGCGGGCTTCGCGCCCGCAGGCGCTCCGCGAATACTCCACGGAGCGCTACCGTTTCACTTATTGCGACCTGGATTTCAACCGCCATGTCAACTCGTCGCGCTACATCGAGCTGCTTCTCAACCAGTGGCCGCTCGAATACCACGATGCCAACCGATTGACACGTTTCGAGATAGCCTACCTCCATGAGGCGTATTTCAATCAGGAGGTTGAAGTGCGCCTGTCGGCGGCGGGAGAGGAGACGCGGGCCGAGCTGATGGCCGGCGATACGGCGCTGTGCCGCGCTTTGCTGCGTTTCTCGCCCCGTTCATGAGTATAAATCTTGGTTGTTACAGGAAAAAGACTTACCTTTGCGGTACTAAATTTCTTCAGTATGAGCAACTCACGTATCTCCCGGAGAATCCAGGCGCTTTCAGCCTCTCAGACCCTGGCTATGTCGCAGAAAAGCAGCGAATTGCGTGCGCAGGGCGTGGATGTGATCAATCTTTCGGTAGGGGAGCCTGACTTCCCTACGCCGGAGCATATCAAGGAGGCCGCGAAGCGGGCCATCGACGAGAACTATACCCACTACACTCCTGTGCCGGGGTATATGGAGCTGCGCCGCGCTATCGCCGAGACGCTCCGACGTGAACATGGCGTGGAGTACGCTCCCGAGCAGATCGTAGTGTCGGGAGGCGCCAAGCAGGCGCTCAGCAACGCTGTGCTCGCTCTTGTCAACGAGGGTGACGAGGTGGTAATCCCCGTGCCCGCGTGGGTGAGCTATGTGGAGATGGTCAAGCTGGCCGGAGGCGTGAACGTCACCGTGCCTGCCGGCATCGATCAGGATTTCAAGGTGACTCCGGCCCAGCTCGAGGCCGCCATCACTCCGGCCACGCGTCTGGTGATGCTCTGCTCCCCCTCCAATCCTTCGGGCGCCGTCTACACCCGCGATGAACTGCGCGGTCTGGTGGATGTGCTTGTGCGCCATCCGCAGGTGATGGTGATCGCCGACGAGATCTACGAACACATAAATTATACCGGCTCATACACCTCCCTGAGCGAGTTTCCCGAGATCGCCAACCGCCTGGTGCTGGTCAACGGCGTCTCCAAGGCATACGCCATGACCGGCTGGCGCATCGGATTCCTCGCCGCTCCGCTCGATGTGGCAAAGGCCGTGAGCAAGCTCCAGGGGCAGACCACCTCGGGCTGCTGCTCCATAGCCCAGAAGGCAGCCGAAGCCGCCTATACCGGTTCGCAGGCCCCCGTGGAGGAGATGCGCCGCGCTTTCGAGCGTCGCCGCGACCTGGTGGTCGACCTCGCCCGCGAGATCCCCGGCCTGAAAGTCAACGTTCCCGCCGGCGCCTTCTACCTTTTCCCGGAGGTCACCGCATACCTTGGAAAGAAATATACGGCCGGGGCTCCCGACGGTACTCAGGTGGAGAAAACAGTGGAGACCGACTCCGATCTGGCCATGTACCTTCTGGAAGAGGCGCACGTGGCCACAGTCGCTGGTTCGGCTTTCTGCCTCCCCGGCTACATCCGTCTGAGCTACGCCGCCTCCGACGAGAAACTTGCCGAAGCAATGGAGCGCATCCGTATCGCCCTTGCCCGGCTTCACTGACAATAAGCCTCTCTTTTAACATCATATAGACCAATTTTACCAATGGATTTCATAGAAGAACTGACGTGGCGCGGCATGATCCACCAGATGATGCCCGGCACCGAGGATGAACTCAAGAAAGGGATGACCGCCGCTTACCTCGGCATCGACCCGACGGCCGACTCCCTTCATATCGGTCACCTCGTGGGGGTGATGATACTAAAACACTTCCAGCGTTGCGGCCACAAGCCCATCGCTCTTATCGGAGGCGCCACCGGCATGATCGGCGACCCCTCCATGAAGAGCCAGGAGCGCAAGCTGCTCGATGTGGAGACCCTCCGTCACAATCAGGAGGCCATCCGCGCACAGCTGGCAAAATTCCTTGATTTCGACTCCGACGCGCCCAACGCCGCCATCCTCGTCAACAACTACGACTGGATGAAGGACTACGGCTTCCTTGACTTTATCCGCGACATCGGCAAGTGTATCACCGTCAACTACATGATGGCCAAGGAATCGGTGAAGAAACGCCTTTCCGGCGAGGCCGGCCAGGGTATGTCGTTCACCGAATTCTCCTACCAGCTCCTCCAGGGTTACGACTTCCTGTGGCTCTACCGCAACAAGGGATGCCGTCTGCAGCTCGGCGGTTCCGACCAGTGGGGCAACATCACCACCGGCACCGAGCTTATCCGTCGCCTCGAAGGAGCCGACGACGCTTTCGCCCTCACCTGCCCGCTGATCACCAAAGCCGACGGCGGCAAGTTCGGCAAGACCGAGAGTGGCAACGTATGGCTCGACCCCGCGCGCACATCCCCTTACCAGTTCTACCAGTTCTGGCTCAACGTATCCGACGCCGACGCCGAGAAATACATCAAGATCTTCACCGTGCTGCCGCGCGAGGAGGTGGAGGCGCTTGTGGAACAGCAGCGTCAGGATCCGGGCCAGCGTCCGCTCCAGAAGCGTCTGGCAAAGGAGATCACCACTATGGTACACTCGGCCGAGGATTACGAGGCCGCCGTGGAGGCATCGCAGATACTTTTCAGCAACAAGGCCGCCGACTCTCTCCGCAAGATCGACGAGCGCACGCTGCTCGATGTGTTCGCCGGCGTGCCCCAGTATGAGGTGTCGCTCCAGGAGATCCGCGACGGCATCCAGCTCGCCGACCTCCTTACCGACCGCGCACCGGTGTTCCCTTCCAAAGGGGAGCTCCGCAAACTCGCCCAAGGCGGCGGCTTCGCCGTAAACAAGGAGAAGGTTGCCGATCCCTACACACCCGCCACGGAGGATATGCTGCTCAACGGCAAGTATATCCTCGTGCAGAAGGGCAAAAAGAACTATTTCCTGCTCAAAGCCGTCTGACCGTCCGCCGCGACAGTCAGGCGCTTCCGGGCCATCACTATTTTGCGTAACAGAAGCCTTTACATACTGCTTGTATTCGCTGCCAGCCTCGTTGCGGGACCTTTATTCTCCCGCGACGGGCTGGTCGCGTCGAAAAGTGTGCCCGAGCGCGACACGGTAGCGGCCGATGCCGTAACGGCTGACGCCACGGTGCCGCAAACCGCTGTACCTGTCCCGCCCGAAGGGATTCCGGCCGCCTCTTTCAGCGGATTCGACGCTGTAGCTGACAGCAGTGCGCTCCCCGGTGAAGGATTTGCCGCGGATTCCGTTGCCGTCGACACCCTGGCACCCGACACGATGGCTGCCGCGCCGGCTGCCGTCCTTCCGAAGCGCCCCTCGCGCATACGCCGCGAGAAGGTCGATCTCGATAATCAGGTGGTATTCTCCTGCGCCGACTCCATGGTGATGATAGGGCGCAAGATGACCTACATGTACGGCGACGGCAAGGTGGACTACGGCGACCTGAAGCTCCAGGCCGCCGACATTGCCCTTGACCTTGACCGCTCGGAGGTTGAGGCCACCGGTGTGATTGATACCCTCGGTGAGATGCAGGGGCGTCCGGTATTCGAGCAAGGGGGCTCCGAGTACGAGTCGGAGTCGATGCGCTACAACTTCAAGTCCAAGCGCGGTTTCATCACCAACGTGGCCACGCAGCAGGGGGAGGGTTATCTCACCGGTGGAACCACCAAAAAGACCGAGAACGATGAGTATTATATCGAGAACGGCCGCTACTCCACCTGCGACGACCATGAGCACCCCCACTTCTGGCTCCAGCTCACCCGCGCCAAGGTGCGCCCCAAGAAGAATATCGTCACCGGACCGGCCTATATGGTGCTCGCCGGTCTTCCGCTCCCGCTGGCGGTGCCGTTCGGCTATTTTCCGTTCAGCGACAAATACGCCTCCGGAATCATCGTGCCCACTTTCGGCGATGACTACAACCGCGGTTTCTATCTTTCGGACGGCGGTTATTATTTCGCCATCAACGATTATGTGGATCTGGCGCTCACCGGCGAAATCTACACCAAAGGTTCCTGGGGCCTTTCGGCGCAGTCGACCTACGCCAAACGTTACAAGTTCAGCGGCCGTTTCAGCGTGAACTACCTCAAGAGTATCTACGGCGAAAAGGGTGATCCCGACTACAATGCCTCTACCAACTTCCAGGTAATATGGAACCACTCGCAGGACTCCAAGGCGAATCCCAACATGTCGCTTTCGGCTTCCGTTAACTTTACTACCTCCGGTTATACCCGCAACAACGTAAACTCCTACTACTCATCGGCTTTTACCGAGAATACCAAGAGTTCGACGGTCAACCTAACTTACCGTTTCCCGCAGTCGAAGTGGTCGCTATCCACTTCGATGAACATATCGCAGCGCACACAGGACTCCACGCTCGCGGTGTCGTTCCCCAACCTCACCGTCACCATGTCGCAGACCTATCCTTTCAAGCGCAAGCGCGCCGTAGGCTCCGAGCGGTGGTATGAGAAGATACGAATGTCCTATTCTGGGCAGCTGCAGAACTCGCTGACCGCCAAGCAGAACGAATTCTTCAAGAAGTCGCTCATCAAAGACTGGCGCAACGGCATGAAGCACAACATCCCCGTTTCGGCCACTTTCTCCATCTTCAAATATCTGAACTTCACCCCGTCGATCAACATCACCGACCGAATGTACACGCAGAAGGTGCGTCGCCAGTGGGATCCCGCCGCGTCGGCCGAGGTGGCCGACACCACATACTCGCTCTATAATGTGTGGGATTTCAACGCTTCGGTGTCGCTTGACACTAAACTTTACGGTTTCTATCAGCCTCTGCCGTTCTTGGGTGACAAGGTGAAGATGATCCGCCACGTGTTCACCCCCACCATCTCCTTCTCCGGGGCGCCCGACTTCGGTTCGTCGTGGTTCGGCTATTACGGCTCCTATGATTACACCGATGCCCAGGGGAATACGCAGCGCAGAGAGTACTCGATGTTCCCCAACGCGCTCTTCGGCGTGCCCGGAAAGGGAAAGACCGGCGCCGTGTCGGTGTCACTCGCCAATAACCTGGAGATGAAAGTGAAAAGCGACAACGACTCCATCGGCGAGAAAAAGATCTCGCTGATCGAGAACTTCACCGTGTCGCAGAGCTACAACTTCGCCGCCGACTCGCTGCGGTGGAGCAACATCAACACTTCCATCCTTCTGCGCCTCACCAAGCAGTTCAACCTCTCGCTGGCCGCCACGTGGGATGTCTACACATACGCCCTCAACTCCGCCGGCAATCCCGTGCGCGTGAACCGCACCCGCCTACAGGCCGGCAAGGGGCTGGGACGCCTTTCGTCGACCGGTACCTCATTCTCTTATACCATCAACAACGACACTTTCCGCAAAAAGAAATCCGCCGACGACAAAGGGGCAGGTAGCTCCTCCAACGACGACAACTGGGGTGGCGACAACGGCGACCTCACCTCCGGCAACGGACCCGACAACGGTTCGGGCAGCGACGATCTGGTGCTTGATTCCGACGGATATGTGCCGTGGACCGTGCCGTGGAGTCTGTCGCTCAACTATTCGATAAATTACTCCTACGGCGCCTTCAACAAGAAGAAAATGGAGTACGACGGGAAGATCACGCAGAATCTCTCCCTCTCGGGCAACATACGCCCGACGAAGAACTGGCAGTTCGCCGCCTCAGCGTCGTTTAACTTCGAGACCAAGAAACTGGCCTACATGAACCTCAACATCTCGCGTGACCTCCACTGTTTCACCATGCGCGCATCTGTCATCCCCGTCGGACCCTATAAGAGCTATAACTTCCACATCTCCGTGAAGTCGTCGCTCCTCTCCGATCTCAAGTACGACAAGCGCTCCTCCACCTCCAACGGCGTCAAATGGTATTGACAGTCAACTGTTCCAAACTGTCGAAATTGACTGAAATACCACTTATTTTTGGAGAATTGAAAAGGAATTTGTAACTTTGTGGCTGACTTTAGAGGGGATTACACCCCTTTGGGTCGATAAGGATTGACTTATGGTGTAATGGTAGCACTGCAGTTTTTGGTTCTGCCTGTCCTGGTTCGAATCCGGGTAAGTCAACACCTCGCAGCGCCTGAGCGAAAGCTCAGGCGCTGATTTTTTTATTGGCGGAGGCGCCATGAGATGCATTGACGGATACTGCTCGCATCTCACTTCTATTGTTTAGAAAAATACTCCATTATCAAATACTAATATCTTCACGAAAAAAATGTTTACTTTTATTCATTTTCGGTATTATATAATGGAGACAGATAAACAACTTACAAAACTATAAAAGACAAGTAACAATGAGACTGTTTTAGTACATTCAGAACTAAAAAACATGATATAAAGATCATCGTAAATTAAAGTATTTGATACAAATGCTTTACCTATAAATTTCAATCTATATTAAAATTATGGAGAAGAACAACTCTATAGAGGACAGAATAATGGGATGTCTGTATGGGCAAGCCATCGGAAATGCCTTAGGATTATTTTGTGAAGACATGAGTAAGACACAAATTAAATCCGAATTTGCAAATCAAGTCACCAAATATTCCGATTGCGATCCAACCGGAAAAGGCTTTTGGCAGGATGATGATACAAATCAAATGCTATGCCTCCTAAATGAATATTTAGATCACGGGTGCATAACAGAAAAGGGTGCTGCTAAAAAGATTTTAAATTGGCTTCAAACAGATGGATGTGGATGTGGCTATCATACTTATGCAGTCCTTTCAGATCCCGATTATGCCGAAAGCCCGATTAATGTTTCAAAAAAAATCTGGGAACAAGCAGGTGCTCAAAGTGCCCCCAATGGAGCTATAATGAGAACATCTGTAGTGGGTATCTGGAAGGACAACGTAGAGAATAATGCCATAACGGCCGCTCAAATCACACATTATGATCCTAGATGTGTAGGGTCTGCAGTGATATCATCAATAATTATAAACCAGTTGATATGGTATAATAAAATATTTGACATTGATGATATTGTCGAGATTGCGCAAAGATATGACAAAAGGCTCATTGAATGGATTGAAACGGCAAAATACAAGCCAATCGCATGCTTGAACCTGGATATAGTACCTGGCACCGGCTATACAGGTCGAACTCTTGGTTCTGCATTATGGGCATACTGGCAGGCAAAATCTTTTGAAGACGGACTTATTTCTATCGTGAATGAGGGCGGTGATACAGATACAAATGCTGCTATCTCATGTGCTATTTTAGGCGCAAAATTCGGATATAGCTCTATACCTTCCCATTATATAGAAAAATTATGGGATGTGGAAGCGTATTCGAATATAGTAGAGCATTTTACCAAATGTGTAATGGCTAAATTTCAGAAAACGCCGGAAGCGAAGTCATAACGTTAGACATGCATCCACAATAACTCGTTTTTAACGGAACAATCGAAAATGATGTTTCTGATTGATTCGTTCTATTCGCTTATGGCTCATGGTACAAAAAGCTCAATAGAATATATCTTTGAAAAATAACACATAAAGGTCTATAAAATGGAGAGAGTAATCAACGATAGTGGATTATTTCATTCTATTTTGATGTAATTTAAGGAATTTATGAAAAGTAAAGCGATTGGCCTTATTGCCGTACTCCTGATGTTGTTCGGTTGCAAAAAATCGGATAACACTTATCATAAATATTATGAAGATGATGGTTGCGAATATGACTACACTATAGTCTATCCTGATGGAATTGATTTCGTAACGGCAGAGCGGTACGCCTCTTTCGATATTGCCAACGATCATCATTCAATAGTGGAGTTAATGGATAGCCTTATAAATGCAGGGACGTCACTTGACTTCTGGTGTAACGACTATTACAGAGCCATGAAAGAGACAATGCCCTATGACAGCATACTGCCACGCTTGCTACATTTGCAAGAGTGCGAACCATCCAATCCGTCAGTCTACTCACTCATTGGCTATACATACAATCATTTAGGAGACACGCTTAAATCATTTGAGTCATTCCGTAGAGGACTCGACTTAGCGCCCGAAAATAGCAAACTGTGGTATGGCATGGGGCTTGTGGCATCGCAGAACGCAGATACTATCTTTGCCATAAGCTGTTTTAAACATTCTCTCGATTTAGCAAAGAAACAGAATTTTGAATCACAAATCAAATTGAGTCAATATATGGTTGAGTCACTTGAAGAAAAATATGACGTCTCTGCAAATTAGTTCTATTTAATAACGCGAGTTCGGGATAACGATATCCAACTCGGCGACATTACAGTTAGGCATGAATTATCGGGCGGCCGGTCATTGGTCGCCTGATTTTTCAATCGGTGCAGTTTATTGCCAGAGGACGAGCTGCCCGTTGGACTCAGGCACCTCGTAGTCGAAATTGACTTCCGGCTTTGTGGAGAAGAAGCAATACGCACCCATTGCCGCAAGCAGGTTCATGATAAAATTGTGGACGCTGCGGTGGCGGGAATGCACCAGCTGGGCCACGTTCTTGAGCATGTCGTTTATTGATTCGATGATGCTTCTCTTACGGAGCATTATCCTGTCGTAAAGCGGCATGAGGCGCTGTTTCATATTCGAGCGCAGGCCGGTCACGATATGCACCCCGTTGTCCCACAGATGTCCGAAAAGCGATTGCGAGATATATCCCTTGTCGGCGTACAGTTTGCCGAACACCTTATCTGTCAGAGTGTCAATGACTGACACCTCGCGGTCATCGACGTTGGCGCGGGTGAGGACGAAGTTCACAAGCTCTCCCTTTTCGTTGCACAGGAGATGCAGTTTGAAGCCGACGTACCATCCCATGGCGCTCTTGCCCTTTGCCGCGATGCCTTTGAACACCTTCATGTTGAACTCACGCTTGTTGTGTATCACCGGAATACAGGTGCTGTCGACAAAGCTGATCCCGGTGCATTCCCCGAAACAGGCAAGTCTCAGGAACATTGTCAGTGCCACGAAGCAACGCGGCATGATTTCCACGAAACGGTTGTACGAGAACCGGCGTGGGAACAGATGTCTCCAATGTCCGCACACGCATGACAGATAATAATGCTTGAAGTTGCGGTAGGTGTTGAAGTGGAAGCAGATCAGAATCGTGATGACCTCCGCGTCGGACATCATACACTTCCGGCGGCGTTTCGGGGCGTCAGGAGAGGACGGAAGGGAGTTTTTTGCCATCTCGACTTCAAATTCTTTGCAAAAATCATCCGCAATACAGAAAATTTCAGTAACTTTACTCTCGGTAATCATGATACAGTATTTAT
>URZG01000017.1 GCA_900552325.1 uncultured Porphyromonadaceae bacterium
CGCCCGAGGGTCTTTTCGATTTTCACCACACTTACCTTGGCCTTGAAATTCTTTTTGATGACGTTCTGCGCCGCTTCGGGCAGCACGGCGGCATCGTGTGCGTATGTATCCTTGGCCGAAGCCACCGCATAGATTCCTCCGACAAGCAGGAGGCATAATAATAGTTTCTTCATAACTTTCAGTTGTCTGGTTCTTATGAGAGAACACGCGAACCGGCAATAAAGTTCCGACAGAAACTATTGTTTGTCAGGCGTCCAGACGGATGTTGCCGGTGGCAAGGAGTATCACCGAAACCACTGAAAGCACCGCAATCATCACGAATACTATCACTTCGCCTCTTGTGAATATCTTCCCGGCCGTTCCCGGATAGCCCTGCTGGCGCCTTGACAACGCAAAAAAGCCGATACCCGCAAGATAGAACAAAGACGTGACCATCATCAGACCCAATCCCCCGGCCCACATGATATACACACAGAATACTGCCGCCATAGCGGCGACAATCCTGTTTTCGGCCACAGAACCTTTGAGCTGACGAGGCCTGCCGGTCTTGCCGCTGAGTTTCCACAGATAGAGCGCGCAGAACAGGTAAGGGGGGAGCACCATCATTGCAGTGAGGTTCAGGGCCGCGATATACACATTCTCAGCCGTCACGACAAGAACCACGCATACCGTCATGGCTATCGAGGCCACGAGCATGCCGTAGGAGGGCATCCCCTTTGAGTTGAGATGCAGAAACTGACGCGGCAGTATGCCGACCTGCGCGGCCTCATAGGGCACCTGAGCGCTGACAAGGGTCCACGCCACGAATCCACCGGTGAGCGATACTATTACGGAGGCGATCACAAACCATTTGGCCCAGGCGCCGGCGCAACTGTCGAGCACGTAAGCCAGCGACGGATTGGGGAGTTCAGCCATCTCCGGGCGTGTCATCACACCGAAACACAGCACCGTGACGAGGAGGTAGAGCACCAGCGCCAGCAGGAATCCCGCCACGGTGGCACGACCCACATCTTTGTGCCGCTTTGCACGCGCCGACATCATCACGGCTCCCTCTATCCCCACGAAACTCCAGATGGTCACCAGCATACACGAGGAGAACTGCCCGGCCACAGAAGAGGGTGCGGCCAATGTCGCCTTACCCCAGAAGTCGGCAGTGAAGAGGCCTATGCGCACACTGATCACCAGCACCACCACAATAAGCGCCAGACAGGTGAACTTCACCAACGCGAGGATATTGTTAACAAACGCCGCAGACCTCACTCCCTGCGATACAAGGAGATACATAAGCCATATCAGCACCGACGCGAAGAGCACCGTAGGCCATGAATGGTTCATCAGCACAGGGAAGAACGCTCCCGCCGAATCGTTGAGCATAACCGCATAGGTCACGTTGCCCATCACCACACACAGCCAGTAACCCCATGCCATGTTGAAACCCGCATAACGGCCGAATCCCACCAGCGCGTACTGGTAAATACCGGCTTTCATATCCGGACAGGCGTCAGCAAGTTTCTTGAACGTCAGTACCAGAAAAAAAACACCAATGGCCGTAATAAGCCATGCCGCGATCACCGGCCCGAGAGCCGCGTTGCGCGCCATATTCTGCGCGATATTGAATATACTGCCCCCTATGACAGAGCCGAAAACTATCGCCACCAGGCCCCACAGGCCAAGTTTCGCCGATTCTTTCAATGTCTTGGAAATTGTACTTTTGGTAAAAATTTGCGCAAAGTTACGAATTCTCAGACATAAAATGCACGGAAAAAGATTAATTCATCTTCATTTCATTTTTTTACCTTAAAAAAATCTCTCCCCGCCACTGGACGCAATAAGGCGCATGTATCACCTTCCTGCGGCGGCGCCACTAAACAGAGGTCCTCAGGTCAGCAAAAAGAGGACGGCTGCGGCGATGAAAAGCAACAGATAGGTCACCATCATCGGCATACGGCAACGGTTGAACCTGCCCCATGCGGAAGGGTTCTTTATTGCTCTTTCCTGCCACACAAACATCGAGATCATTACAATGACGCCCGCAATGAGGCATCCGATAGCTGTCCATAACATAATCATTTCTCCTTTCATAAATAAAACGCCTCAGCTGAGGTAAAAGATTTGTTTTTTTTATTAAATTTGTGGAGAAAAACTGACTTAACCCTTCTTTAAACTTTCATGCCATGAAATTACCCAAACTTATAGGACTTCCGGCCATAGGTTGCCTCGCGGCCCTCGCCGGACTCTCCGCTCTCGCCGACGATGAGATAAAGGTGATAAAAGGGCAAATCAGCGACTATTACATCCCCGTTGTCAAGGAGCACATAATCCGCGGCAAGGTAACGGATGCCTCCGGCAAGCCGCTCGAGGGAGCCACAGTGATGTTCTTCGCCTCTCCGATACATTGCAATACGGCTGCCGACGGCTCTTTCTCGCTCAAGGCCACCGACGCTGACACGACCCTCTACGTGCATTATCCCGGCATGGTGCTCGAGAACCATCCGGTAGGATCAAACTATGAGGACGTGACCGTAGTCCTGCGCCCGGCTGTGGAAGCACGCTCCTTCCTGCCGCGGCGCAAGGCGCAGGCCACCGAATGGTACGACGCCGATAACTACGCCCCGGCCACCTACTGCAACCCGATGAACATCAGCTACAACTTCGAGCCTTACAACAACAACTCGCGCAACGGCGGCTCGTTCCGCTCCTCGGCCGACCCGATGGCGCTGATGTACGGCGACGAGACGTTCCTGTTCTCCACCAACCAGGACGGATTCCATTACTCCAAGGATCTTACCGACTGGGAATTCGCCCGCGCCAGCTTCAAACGGCGCCCGGCCGACGACGACCAGTGCGCCCCGGCTGCTTTCGTGGTAGGAGACACCCTTTTCTACACCGGCTCCACCTACGAGGGACTCCCCGTATGGTACTCCACCGACCCCAAGTCGGGCAAATTCCGCCGCGCTGTGGACCGCAACGTACTCCCCTCGTGGGATCCGTGCCTCTTCCTTGACGATGACGGCAAACTCTACCTCTACTACGGCTCCAGCAACGAATATCCACTCAAAGGGGTACAACTGAGCCGCGACGATTTCTATCCGGAGAGCAAGATCGTCGATGTGATGGCGCTCCACCCCAAGGAACACGGATGGGAGCGTTTCGGCATGAACAACGACGACGAGGTGACGCTGCCCCCATTCACCGAGGGAGCGTACATGAACAAACACGACGGCAAGTATTACCTCCAGTACGGCGCCCCCGGTACGGAATTCAAGGTGTATGCCGACGGCGTTTATGTGGCCGACAATCCCCTGGGGCCGTTCACATACCAGAAACACAACCCCATGAGCTACAAACCCGGCGGATTCGTGCAGGGAAGCGGCCACGGTGGCACCTTCGAGGACGCCTCCGGCAACTGGTGGCACGTATCAACCTGCATGTTGTCGCTCAAATATAAGTTCGAGCGCCGCATCGGTCTCTATCCAATAGGGTTCGACAAGGACGGCATAATGTACAGCAGCGCCGCTTTCGGCGACTACCCCAACTTCAACGCCACCAACACCACGGCAACTCCCGAAGAACGCTTCTCCGGGTGGATGCTCCTTTCCAAAGGGAAGCCGGTGGAGGTGTCGTCGACCGACTCCGTATTCTCCCCCTCGGCCATCACTGACGAGAGTATGCGCACCTACTGGGCCGCCAAAACCGCCGGTCCCGACGAATGGGTTGTACTCGACCTTGAGAAGCCAAAGGATGTGCGCGCCATCCAGATCAACTACTACGACCATAACACCACTCAGCACGACCGCGCTGACGACCTCTACCACCAGTACCGCGTCTACGCCTCCGACAACGGCCATGACTGGAATCTCGTTGTCGACAAAAGCGACAACGACAAGGATGTGCCCCATGACTACGTGGAACTCCGCAAGCCGTTGCGCACACGCTTCCTCAAACTCCAGAACCTCCACATGCCCTCTGGGCAGTTCTGCCTCTCGGGCTTCCGTGTGTTCGGTCTTGATCCCGACGCCACCGCGCCCGCTGCTGTAAAAGGTCTGAAAGTAAAGCGCGACAAAACCGACCCCCGCAACGTCATGATCTCGTGGCAGGCCTCTCCCGGCGCCTACGGCTACAATATCTATTACGGTATCGCCCCTGACAAGCTTTACAACGCCATCACCGTTTACGACGCCCTCGAATACGACATGCGCGGCCTTGACCGCGACACCCCCTACTTCTTCGCCATCGAGGCACTCGGCGAAGGAGGCGTCTCCCCACGTTCCAAAACCGTGAAATAACGGGGAGTATCATATAGTCAAATCTCATCAAATTGTAGGGACGCTCCGTAGAGTGTCCGCAGAGAGGCCTGCTAATCAGAGGCTATTCGCGGACGCTCCACGGAGCGTTCCTACATCAAAAACGTGTCAGGCAATTTTAAATACCCTATTTTCACACTCCTCAGAGATTGTAGAATGTGGTGAAGGCGCGCAGGGTGTAGATATGGTCGGCCACCGCCGCGGTCTCGCGACAGGAATGCATGGCCCACTGGGGGCATCCCATGTCGACACCGCGAAGCTCGATCTGCGAGGTGAGGATATTGCCGAGAGTGGAACCTCCTGCCACATCGGAATGGTTTACGAAAGTCTGCACGGGCACACCGGCCTTGGCGCAGATCATGCGGAACACTGCTGCCGAATCGGCGTCGGTCATATATTTGCAGTTGGCGTTGCTCTTGATCACCGGGCCGCGGCCCAGTATGGGCTGGTTTGTGGGGTCCTGTTTGCTCTCGTAGTTGGGATGGAGGCCGTGACCGTTGTCAGCCGACACCATGAAAGAGTTGGCCACCGCCTGCTGGAATGTTTCCTCATTGCCGCCGCAGTTGGCATTGAGGCGCCGCAGTACCGACAGAAGCACCGGCGAACCGGCACCCTGCTTTGTGCCCGAGCCGGTCTCCTCGTTGTCGAACACCGCCAATATGCGGGTCATCGGCTGCACAGGCTCGTCCTTGGCCGAGACAAGCAACGCCGACAAGCCGGCATGCACCATCTCCAGGTCGTCGATTCGTCCGGATGAGATGAACTCCTTCTCCAGCCCCACGAGACAACTCTTCTCCACGGGATAAAGCGAGAGGTCGAAGTCGAGTATATCCTCGGGAGCGCACTCCAGTTCACGCGCCAGCACACCGCGGAGGAGGTCATCCTTCTCCAGCCCCTCGCTGATGAAACCGAGCACCGGCATCATGTCGCGCTGCTTCGAGAGGGGATTCCCCTCGTTCACGGCGCGGTTGAAATGTATGGCGAGGTGGGGGATCACCAGGAGGGGTTCGCGGAGGTCTACGATGCGTGTCAGCGGCCTCAGAGGGTTATCGGACCGGAGCACCACGCGCCCGGCAAGCGACAGCGGACGATCGAACCATGTGTAGAGAATCGGTCCGCCGTAAACCTCGGTATTGAGCCGCAGATAGCCCCCTTTGCTCACCATCTCAGGCTGCGGCTTCACGCGGAAGCAGGGGGAGTCGGAGTGGGCGGCTATAATCTTGAATCCGGCGCGGATATCGCTCCCGGCGATGAAAGCGAACAGTGCCGAATCGTTTTTAGTTACGTAATATTTGCCGCCCTCGCGGATTACAGGCCATTTCTCGGCCATATCAAGGCGGGTGAAGCCGGCGGCTTCAAGGCGGTCGGCGACATTGCGCACGGCGGTGAAGCAGCAGGTTGACTCATCTAAGAAAGAGAGAAGATCTTTGGTAATCATACTGGGGGATGATAAGGGGAAATTAGATATAAGGATGGCCGGCAGGCATCGCTGGCCTACGGACGGGAGTCGAACTCCGGTTCAGCCATGAGGTCGAGCATCTCGCGGGAGATATTGAACACATCCTCCGGATCTTTCGGGCGCAGAGGCTCGAACCAGCGGAAACGGGGCAGGTAATAAAGATTTTTCTTGGCGAGATATAGGGGGGTCATGGTGCCGTTGGTCTCGTTCCACATCTTCATCCGCTGCAGCTGCTGGTCGGCGAACTCGGCCGAGAGGAAAGAACTCTCCACGTTGGCGATCTTGTTGTAGGTGGAGTCGTTCTCCATCGGCAGATATATTGCCTGCACATTGCCGCTGACATCAAGGGTACGGATTGAGCGGCCGTCGAAAGTGGCATACATCTCTTTGCCGGTAAGCTGGTTGTAGAACTCGTCCTCGATCAGTTCTGCCATGAACCCGAAACGCGGCAGACGCGCCCAGTCGGCGGTGGAGTCCTGGAGATGCACCTGTATCTCGTTACCGAAAATCTGCCTGTTGTCGCTCCACACCACCGGATGCTTGTCAAGATACATCATGGAATCGCGCTGAACAAGCGTCATAGAGTCGCACAGACCCTGAAGGTCAACGCGATAGAAACGTACATGGGGCGATGCCACCATGAAGTGCGTGGAGTCTGCGGCAGTCAGGAGCGAGTCGTTCTCATAGCGCGCGGGGGTAATCACCTGAAAAGTCCGGATAGTGTCGGCATGGAGATAAAGTGTATCCTCCGACTCCTCGTTCTCGGGGTACTGCCTGGCCAGGGCGCGGCCCCACACGCGGGCAGAATCGCGCAGTTCGTAATAGAACCCCTCGTCGCCGGTGAGTATTGCGCGGTTGGCCGAATCGCGCAGCTCAATATTGCCTATCGCCCGTCCGAAACCGCGCTCGCGGTCGTAGAAAAGGGTGTCACCGGTGAGGGTATTGCCGTTTTTAGCCTTTACGAGCGAACGGCTGAAAAGGTCGGCCTGCTGCTGCTCGGTGTTGTATGTGCCGTAGGAGGTGTAGATCGTGCCGTCGCCGGAGACTATCGTGGAGGTAGTGTCGAGGGTGGCGATATGTGTCAGGGTGCTGTAAAGCATCTCCTGAGTATAGATGTCGAGGGTATCGTTGGGGCGCAGGGAATGGAGATGCACCTCATCCTGAAACACCGCCTCCTTCGTGGAGGGGGAATACTCGCCGTACCATGAGGTAAGCCTGTTCTGCTTGTCCCACAGCGTGCCTCCGACCTCGTAATAGCCCAGCTCTATCCCCATGTCGTAGTTGAATATCTCCGTGGTGAGAGTTACGTCGCGGTTTATGAGCTTCACCACCTTGCCGGCATCGGCATACAATGTGGCGAGACGTGTGTTGCCGCCGTAGACGAGCTGGTCGGCGTAGACAAACAGGGTGTCGCCCTGCTCCATGCGTATGTTGCCGAAAGCCTCAAGGGAATCGCTCTCGAAGAACAGTGCCGAGTCGCAGTACATGTACATCCCCGCACGGCGGAAAAGCACATTGCCCACCACGACCTGATAGTCGTCGGAGCGCCCTTTGCGGAGCTCGTCGGCGCGTTCGAGGAAAACCTTGTCGGCCACCATGCGGCTCGCTCCGGGCACCTGCGGACGTATCGGCGTCCTGTCGCGACGCAAGGTGGTGCGCCCCCACCCTATGCCGAGCGTGGTTACGGCCACAATCAGAGCCGCCACGAAAGGCAGCAGACGCATGCAGGAGCTACGGCGCATTACTTGCGGATTTTCAGCCACCCTTTGTGCTCGAAGTCACAGTCGTCCCAACCGTCCTCGATCTTCACGTAGGTGTCGTTGATTTTTTTGTCAAGCCATTCGTCCACGGCCTTCTGGCGGGCTGCGGCCTCATACATGGACTTCACCGTCTGGTAATCGTCGGAAAGATTGGCCTTATGCGCCGGTATACGGGCGGTGAGCTTGACGATCGCCACGATGTCGCGGTTGCGCTTGGGATCTTTCATGATGAAGGCTTCCGACACATCGCCTACCTCCATGCCGGCCACAACTTTGGCCACCTCCTGCGGGAGATCTTTCATCTCGAAGCGGGTGGTGCCGGTCTCCTGATTGATCATGCGCCCGTGGTTGTTGCGGGTATCGGTGTCCTGCGAGATGACCTGGGCGCCCTGCTCGAAAGTGAACTTCTTGTCGTTGATGTCGGCGCGCACCGAGTCGAGACGGTTTACGGCCGCGGTGAGGTCGGCGTCGGAAACCTTCGGACGCAGGAGGATATGGCGCGTGTTGATGCGGTCGCCGCGCTTTTCGATGAGCTGGATGATGTGGTAGCCGTACTGCGTCTCTACGATCTTCGATACCTTCTTGGGGTCGTTGAGGTTGAAGGCCACGGCGGCATATTCAGGCTCGAGGTGTCCCCTGCCGAGGAAACCGATCTCGCCGCCGCGCACCGAGGAGCCGTCCTCGGAATAGAGGATGGCCAGGGTGGAGAACTCCGATTCGCCGCGGTTTACGCGGTCGGCATAGTCGCGCAGACGTGCTTTCACGTCGTCAATCTCCTGCTGCGGGATACGGGGATTGATAGTTATGATCTCCGTCTCCACCTGCAGTGGGATGTAGGGGATGGAATCGGCCGGGAGGGTGTTGAAATAACGGCGCACGTCGGAGGGGGTGGCCTTGACGTTCTTTGTCAGCGAGCGCTGCACCTCCTGTATGCGGTAGTTGTTGCGCATCATGTCGGAGAGTTTGGTACGGAACTCGTTGAGGGGCTGACGGAAATATTCCTCCACCTTCTCTTTGGAGCCGAGATTGGTGATGAGGTAGTTGATGCGCTGGTCCACAGCCTGGGTCACCATCGCCTCCGACACCTCTACGGTGTCGATATCGGCCTGATGCAGGAAAAGCTTCTCCACGGCGAGCTGTTCGGGAATCACACACATCGGATCGCCCGATATGGGTGTCTTCTCATAGAGAGCCTGCTGATAGGCCTCCTCGATTTCGCTTTTATAGATAGGCTGGTCGCCCACCATCCAGGCTACCTCCTCGATTACGGAATTATTATGGGGAGCTGCGGCCGACGCTGCCAGGGCAGCGAGTACCACCGCTACGGGTGCAAGACGTGTAAATTTCATCTTCAGTATATATGAGGCGGCACAAGGCCGAAATTATCTGCAAACTTAGCAAAAAATCCGCTCATTACAAGGGGTTTCGTGCGGTCAACAGGATGATACGCGGATTAAAATACGTTAAACAGCGGCGTGCCCAGCAGAATCCATCGAAGCCCCCATGTGAGAGCGAGGGCATACACGCCGGCGAGGGCGTCGTCGAGCATCACCCCCCAGCCGCCGGGAACATCCTCCATGCGCCGGCATCCCAGGGGCTTGAAAATATCTATGACACGGAACATGGCGAAACCGAAAAGCGACAGCAGCGCCGTCATTCCCGGATCGCCGGCCACAGCGGCCACAAGCGCCGGAATCCACGCGCCGATGTACTCGTCGATCACCACCGTGCGCGGATCCTCCCCCCAGTATCGCTCCATCTCCCTGGAGGTCCATGCGCCCACCACAGTAGTGACCAGTGTCAGCCCCAGGGTTATCCAGAAGAGCGACGCCACCGAAGTGAAAAAATAGAGGATATACCAAAGGCCCCAGGCCATGAAGGCGGCGTAGGTGCCGGGGGCGCCGGGGATGAATCCCACGCCGAAACCTGTGGAGAGTATCACATGAAACCAGGGAGCCTCTCCGAGCTGGCGGTTGTTGTTATTGCTCATTTACGTATCAGTATCTTCTTTCCGTTCACCATATAAAGCCCCGGGGAGAGCCTGACTTCCGTTCCGGCGGCAATAATCCGGCCTGCCATATCGGTCACCGTCACTACGTCACCGGAAAGGGAACGCACGTTGTCGCCGAACACCTCTATACGGTCGTCGTCGACACTGACCGGAACCACGCCTGAGTCGGGGGATGCAAGCTCCCAGCCGATGACGGGGAAACCGCCGTTGTATCCGTCGCCGAAAGTGAAGAGCCGGTCGGCGATTACGGCGGTGGAATTCGGGCCTACAATATACGGGGAGGACTTTAACGCCCCGTTGAGAAATTCCGTAGCCTCGGAAGAGCGCATGCGGCTTTCAGTGAAATCCGTCACCCCCTCTTCCGTAATCCCCGAGAGTGCGGAGACTGCGCAACAGCCGCTCACCCTCCCTTTCCACACCACCTGCGGGGCATCGGAAAGGATGTTGGAGAGAGGAATATCGAATTCAACGCTCGGACGGCCGCTCACGAGTCCGGTATTATAGCAGGCGGCGATGTCAGCCTTCCCGTAGCCCTGCCCGGCGATTCCGGCGCAGGCTCCGAAGGCAGAGGCCGCCACCACGCCGGTATTGTAACATCCCGTCACGGAGGTGCGGCCATCCATCAGTCCGACGATACCGCCCACACCCTTCACGGCGTCCACACGCCCGGTATTTGCGCAGTGCTGGATCGCTCCGGCATGAAGTGTGCCGACAATACCGCCCACATTGCGGGCACCGCTGACGGTGGCTGCCGAGGCGCAGAACTCCACCAGACCGTCCCATACGCATCCGGCCACCGCACCGGTGTCACTGCCGCCGCTCACCGAGCAGGTGGCGTCGAGAAGAAGATGATGCACCCCGGCTCCGGATCCGAGCGAGTTGAAAAGGCCGGTGCCGTAATCGCCCGTTCCACGTATAGAAAGGTTACGCACCGTGAAGTGCCGCCCGTTGAAATCGCCGCAGAACGACGAAGAGGAGGCTTCATCCTGGCCGGCCTCGCCGATACCGCGGAACTCCCCTATCCATTCCGGGAGAGTGGCCATGTCGATGTCGGCGGTGAGCACCAGGAACTTCCCGGCAAAGGACGAGCCGCCCCTCACCTCCTTGTCAAGCTCGGCGAGATGCGCGGCCTTACTCAAACGGTAAGGATTGTAGTATGAGCCGTCGCCTGTGGTAAGGAACTCCGAGGGTACGGCTCCGGCGCAGAACGCCGCGCAGAGCAGGATAAAGACGGTAAGGGGCTGGCGCATAGATTTATGGAATGGAATATCAATATTCATCCCACGACTTTATGGGAAGATCGGCAACGTTCATGGAGGTGAACGCGTCGATGAAAGCCGAGGCGAGGCGCGCGTTGGTGAGCAGCGGGATATTCAGGTCGATAGCCGCACGGCGCACTTTGTAGCCGTTGGAAAGTTCGGTCGACGAGAAGTTCTTAGGCAGATTCACCACCAGGTCAACCTGTTTGTCATGGAGCAGCTGGAGCGCCTGCGGATGGCGGTCGGGCTGCGACGGCCAGTAGGCCGGGATGGCGGGAATACCGTTCTCGGTGAGGAAACGCTGGGTGCCCTCGGTGGCATAGATGGTGTAGCCGTGGTTGTGGAGGCGATGAGCCGCATCGAGCATCTCGGTCTTCTGTTTGGGAGAGCCGGTGGAGAGGAGGATACCCTTGCGGGGCACACGGCAACCCACGGAAAGCATGGCCTTGAGCACTGCCTCCGAGGAATCGTCGCCCAGACAGCCTACCTCACCGGTGGAAGCCATATCCACACCGAGCACGGGGTCGGCGCCCTGCAGACGCGAGAAGCTGAACTGAGAGGCCTTCACGCCCACATAGTCGAGGTCGAAGAGACTCTTGGCAGGCTTCTCCACCTTTTTGCCGAGCATCACCTGTGTAGCGAGGTCGATGAGATTGATCTTGAGCACCTTGCTGACGAACGGGAAGCTGCGCGAGGCACGGAGGTTACACTCTATCACCTTGATGTCGTTGTTCTTGGCCAGGTACTGGATGTTGAACGGACCGGAGATGTTGAGCGCGCGGGCAATCTGAGCCGACACCTTCTTGATGCGTCGCATGGTCTCCACATAGAGCTTCTGCGGCGGAAACTGGATGGTGGCGTCGCCGGAGTGCACACCGGCATACTCGATATGTTCGGAGATGGCGTATGCCTTGATCTCGCCGTTCTGGGCGACGGCATCCATCTCTATCTCCTTGGCGTTCTGCACGAACTCAGTGACAACCACCGGGTGCTGCTTCGACACGTTGGCCGCCAGGCGCAGGAAGCGGTGAAGCTCCTCCTCGTTGGAGCAGACATTCATGGCGGCGCCGGAGAGCACGTAGCTCGGACGCACCAGAACCGGGAAACCTACCTCGGCGATGAACTTGTCGATATCGTCGAAACTTGTCAGCTCGCGCCAGCGGGGCTGGTCGATACCGAGTTCGTCGAGCATGGCCGAGAATTTGTGGCGGTCCTCGGCATTGTCGATCGACTTGGCCGAAGTGCCCAGGATATTGATTCCGGCATCATCGAGGCGCGTGGCCAGGTTGTTAGGTATCTGGCCGCCCACCGATAGGATCACGCCGTGGGGATTCTCCATTTCAAGGATATCCATCACGCGCTCGAATGTGAGCTCGTCGAAGTAAAGACGTTCGCACATGTCGTAGTCGGTCGATACTGTCTCGGGATTATAGTTGATCATCACCGAGCGGTATCCCTCCTTGCGGGCAGTCATAAGGGCGTTTACCGAACACCAGTCGAACTCTACGGAGGAACCGATGCGGTAGGCGCCCGAACCGAGCACAACAACCGAGCGGTGGTCGCCGGTATAGGTCACGTCATTGACCGAACCGTTATATGTAAGGTAGAGGTAGTTGGTCTGTGCGGGATACTCGGCGGCGAGGGTGTCGATCTGCTTCACCACGGGCAGAATCCCCAGCTCCTTGCGGCGCGCACGCACCACGAGGTTGTGGCTGCCGGAAATATCCATCTTGTCTTTCATCACCGCGCGGGCTATCTGGAAGTCGCTGAAGCCCTGTTCCTTGGCACGGCGCAGGAGATCGGCGGGAATCTCGTCGATCGAGGAATATGCCTTGAGGTCGTCGTCGGTCACGATTATGTGATGGAGTTTCTCGAGGAACCAGCGGTCGATTTTGGTGAGCTGATGTATGCGCTCCACATCGTATCCCTTCTGCATGGCCTTTGCCACCACGAAAATACGCTTGTCGGTTCTGCCAGGGCGTGGTCGATGTCGTCGATATTTATCTCATGGTTCCCCACGAAGCCGTGCATACCCTGCCCTATCATGCGGAGACCTTTCTGGATCACCTCCTCGAAAGTACGGCCGATAGCCATAACCTCGCCCACGGATTTCATGGAAGAGCCGATCTCGCGGCGTACACCGTGGAATTTGCCGAGATCCCAGCGCGGAATCTTGCATACTATATAGTCGAGAGCCGGCTCGAAGAAGGCCGAAGTCTCGCGGGTGACGGAGTTCTTGAGGTCAAAGAGGCCGTAGCCAAGGCCGAGTTTGGCGGCTACGAAAGCCAGGGGGTAACCGGTGGCCTTGGAGGCCAGGGCCGACGAACGGCTCAGACGGGCATTCACCTCGATAACGCGGTAGTCCATCGAGTCGGGATCGTAGGCATACTGCACGTTGCACTCGCCCACGATGCCGATATGGCGTATGATCTTTATGGCGAGCTGGCGCAGGAAATGGTAATCGTCGTTGGAGAGTGTCTGCGAGGGAGCCACCACGATACTTTCGCCAGTATGGATTCCCAGCGGGTCGAAGTTCTCCATGTTGCAGACGGTGATACAGTTGTCGAAGCGGTCACGCACCACCTCGTATTCCACCTCTTTCCAGCCTTTGAGCGATTTCTCCACCAGTACCTGCGGCGAGAAGGAGAACGCTTTCTCGGTCAGCGCCACCAGCTGCTCGGGGTTGTCGCAGAAACCGGAGCCGAGACCGCCGAGGGCGTAGGCGGCACGCACGATTACCGGATAACCCAGGCGTTCGGCGGCCTCGAGGGCGGCTGCGGTTGTCTCCACGGCCTCGCTCTTTATTGTCTTGACGTCGATTTCATCGAGTTTCTTCACGAAAAGCTCGCGGTCCTCGGTGTCTTTGATGGCCTGCACGGGGGTGCCGAGCACCTTCACATTATATTTTTCGAGGATTCCGCTCTCGTAAAGCTCCACGCCGCAGTTCAGCGCCGTCTGGCCGCCGAACGACAGGAGGATACCGTCGGGACGTTCTTTGTCGATGACCCTCTCCACGAACTCCTTGGTGATCGGAAGGAAATACACCTTGTCGGCAAACCCTTCGGAGGTCTGCACCGTGGCGATGTTCGGGTTGATGAGCACGGTTTCAATCCCCTCCTCTTTGAGAGCCTTGATAGCCTGTGAGCCGGAGTAGTCGAATTCGCCGGCCTCGCCGATTTTGAGGGCGCCGGAGCCCAGCAGAAGTACCTTCATATTGATAATCGTGTGTGGAGTTTTTGAATTAGAGAAGTTCGATGAAACGGTCAAAAATAAATTCGGTATCGCGCGGTCCCGACGAAGCCTCGGGATGGAACTGTGCCGAGAAGAACGGCTTGGTCTTGTGGCGGATACCCTCGTTTGTGCCGTCGTTCATATTCACGAAGAGGGGTTCCCACTCCTCGGAGAGAGCCGTATGGTCAACGGCGAAACCGTGGTTCTGCGAGGTGATGTAGCAGCGGTCGGTGCCCACCTGGCGCACCGGCTGATTATGACCGCGATGACCGTATTTGAGTTTATAGGTAGTGGCGCCGGCGGCTTTGGCCAGCAGCTGGTTGCCCATGCAGATGCCGCAGACGGGCTTGCCGAGTTCCAGAGCGCGGCGTATATTGGCAACAGTGGGAGTGGCGAAATCCGGGTTGCCGGGGCCGTTGGAGATGAAGAGGCCGTCGAAGTCAATCGTAAGAAAATCGTAATCCCAGGGCACGAGCACCACTTTCACGCCTCGGCGGGTGAGACAGCGGATGATGTTGTATTTTGTACCGCAGTCCACGAGCACTACGGTCTTGTCCCCTCGCCGAATTCCTGCGGCTCTTTGCAGCTCACCTTGGCGATAAGGTTCTCCTGATTGGGATCGGAAAATTCTATTTCGTCGGGCTTCTCGAAATATATCTTGCCCAGCATCGAACCCTTCTCGCGCAGGTGTTTGGTCAGGGCGCGGGTGTCGATGCCGTACAGCCCGGGGATCTTCTCGTCGCGGAGCCATTCGTGGAGCGAGCGGGTGGCAAGCCAGTGGCTCGGCTCCCAGGAATAATCCTGAGCGATGATGGCACGGCAATGTATACGTGAACTTTCAAGGAACTCGCTGACCGAATCCTTCTCCCTTTCCGGTGGCACACCGTAGTTACCGAGGATGGGATAGGTGGTGACGAGAATCTGCCCCTCGTAGGAAGGGTCGGTAAGGCTTTCGGGATAACCGGTCATGGCGGTGTTGAACACAACTTCGCCGGCAGCCGGGGCTTCATAGCCAAATGATTTACCTTCGAACACAGTACCGTCTTCGAGCATCAGGAAGGCTTTGCGTGGGTTTGGCATATAGAGTTGAAATGTGATTGACGTGCCTCCGGAACGCCATGATGAGCCGCACAGGCCGTGGCGTCCCGTTAAATTTGTGCAAAGTTACATCTTTTTTCGCAACCCTGCAAACCGCCGCCCCCAATCCGCACGGCAAAAATTTCAGAAACTCTCAGAGGCCCTTGATCGCCATCACTGAGGCCTCGAAGTTGTCGCGGTCGACGGCACGGTTGCGCATACGGTTACGGTAGGCGTAGACGGTGTTGACGCTGAGGTTGAGCGCGCGGGCTATGCGGCCGGCATCGTCGATTCCAAGACGCATGAAGGCCAGGATACGCAGTGCCGGCGTGAGGGAGCCGGAGGAATCGGTGGCGATATCCTCGTCGGGTTTGAGGAGAGCGTTGACCTGACTTACGAAATCGGGATAGATATGCAGGAAGGCGTCGTCGAACATCTCGTAAAATGTACGGCTCTGCTCGTCGACGAATTTTCCGGATTTGGTGAGAGTAAGCAGCTCGTCGGCGTGGCCGGCTGAAATCTTGCGGTTCACGAGTTTGGAGAAATCGCGCAGACGGTCCATATAGGTGGAGCAAAGAGTCATGAACTGGCTTATATATATATCTTTGGTACGGCCGGCATCCTGCAGGCGCTCCTTGAGGGCGCTCACCTTCGTCAGCTGCTTGCGCAGATAGAACACTACCACTGCAAGAAGCACCAGCACAACGGCAAGAAGCACGATTACGATGATCGTAAACCGCTTGTAGTTGGAGATCTGAGCCAGATGGTCGCGTTCCACCACATTCAAGAGTTCCGTGGTTCGCACCATACGGGCCGAGGCGCGAGAGTCGACAGCGTTCGACATGGCCACCGTGAGATAGTTGTGCGCCCGGCGCGTGTCGCCTTTCTCGAACAGAGCGCCTCCGAGTTCCTGGAGCGATGTCACCTCGCAGTTGCCGCGCCTGAGGTCGCTCATGGCCGATTGTGCCAGGCGGAGGAGGTACACGTTATGATCGCCGCGCGAGTTGGCCACCTCGGCCAGCACATGACAGGCGATGGCATATTCCGGATCATCTACCGACATACCTTTCACAAGAGGTTCGAGTGTCTGGTATGCCTTGGAATACTCGCGTATCATGAGATAATATTCACCCAGGTTGCGTCGGTAGGCCGGAAGTTCCCTCGGAATGAGAGTGATAAGATCCTTCTGCGCCAATATGGCCTGATTGCGCCAGTAATCGTATTTTTCCGGCATCCCCTCGTAGTGGGTGGAGATATAGGAGAACATCTGACGCCCGAGGGAGTAATATTCGGCCAGAGCTTCGCCGTGCAGCATCGTGGAATCAACCTGCTGACGGTCGACCAGCGCGTCGTTCACCATCCCGGTACGCGCCATAGCCACCGCGCGGTGCAGATGAAAACGGTCAAGGAGCGCTTTGTTCCCCTTATTCTTAGCCTCGACAAGACCGGTATTGAGGTAAGCCAGCGCTGAATCGTTGTTGAATGTGCCGAAACGCGATGCGATGGACAATGTGGCCTCCAACCAACGGGGAGAACCGTAAGGCATCTTCTCACGCACCCGGCGCACGGAGTCGATGGCAGCCTGACGGGCTGTCATATATTTCTG
>URZG01000018.1 GCA_900552325.1 uncultured Porphyromonadaceae bacterium
GCCGTCGGCTGACAATCAGATGATTGTCAGCCGACTCTTCTTTCGCAAAGGATTAATAAGAGAGAGTACGCTCCACTTCTATCACTTAGAAACACCAGCGGAAACCGGCGTAGGCCGAGAAGGCGGAGCTAAAACGCACATCTTCCGGAGTATCATCCAAAGAGAATGGCGACATATTAGCATTGTATTCTACGCCAACCATAAACTGAAAAGGATATTTGATATTTAATAAGAACCTGCAACCAAGTGTTCCAAGTATATTGACGCGTGTTTCATCTTCCGGGAGATCGTCATCGGGAACGATAGGAATTTCTAGTCCTAAAGCAAAATAAGGACGTAATTCAAATGTGCGCCAGAAATGAAATCCAAATCCCCATCCCAGTGAAAACCAAGGAATAACGGCCTCATGATCTTCCAATATATTTTCAACATAAGAACTTCTGGATCTGGAAAGAGCAAATTCATAGTCCTCCCAACCATTTCGTGTGATTTTCAGACCTAAGGTTGCCATAAAATATCCCGTGAATCCCATACGGGTAATATTGGTCAGATGGTCGTAATCTATTCGAAATCCGTACACATCTTTCTGCAGTGTGCCGGAAATGGCGGTCGACTGTTGTTTGTCGGGGGAATATACCATCACATCACCCGGCCTGACTTTACCGCCCGCAATCTGGAAATACAGTGTGGAATCCTGTCGTGTATCGCGCATAGATCCCTCCGAGATCTTGACTGCCCTGAAAATCCCGACTTTTTGAGAATAAGGTATCATGGTCTTTTCATTAAGTTTCGTCGTATAGGCGATGAAACGGTCCCCTTTGGAGAAGTTCAGGTCTTTAGTTCCCAGCCGGGTGGCGGTATTGTGCGATTTCACTTTAACGACAGGAGCGGCCATGGCGAGCAAGGGACACTGCTTGGCAAGTTTATCCTGCAACTTGTCCGATTCCCATTTCGTTTTCAGTTTCCCCTGATCCACCAGCTTGTAGGAAAGCTGTAGCTCTCCGACCTTACCGCCGTTAAGTTCCAGCGTCTGAGCCGCGTCATAAGGAGTAACAATCTGATAGAGCCGCCATAGATAACTACCTTTCTCCCGATTTATAACCAGAACATAATTCGATGCCAGCACACTGTTCCGCATGGGAAAATTCTCGACAAGGTCATAACTTCCAAGCTGCATGACATTGGCTTTTTCTTTTCTTTCGCGGGAGTTGCTTTCAAGCACCCTGGCATTAAGATTGTGATAGGACAGAGCGATGACCGCATAAGGATCGGGTAGCATTTGTCCGTCGAACTCAACACTCCTGCCATCCACATTATTACGAAAATAAACACATGCGGGGGTTATCCCCGAGTGTGCATTGTCAATGACGGTGAGTCCCGGGATAGCCGCGGCCGTATTATAAAGACGTTTTTTTGCCTGGAGTCCGGGAATACCCCAGAGAACGGTAATTGCCAGGAACAAGATCAGTCTGTTTTTCATCGCTGTTTATGAGTTGGGTTATTATGAGATGAGTAACTGTTCAGAACACAACTGGCCAATGTCACCACCACCCGACAATGTTGTAAGCCTTGCGCAGAGTGCTCCCGGACGGTGAAGAAGTATGGTCAGCAGCAAGATACGCCTTGGCGACATCCCGGGCTGTGTATAGTCTTGCCAACTGCAGATTGTAGTCGCGCCGGTCTTTTTCGGCACTGGCATTGATGCGGGCAGTACGTTCGGCCGCAGACTGCGCCTGTTTTTGCTGACTCAGACGCCGGTCGGCCAGGGCAATCTCCTTGTCGGCCTGTATCTTCGCCAGGCGCCGCTGGTTCTCGGCCCTTTCTCGTTCGACCTTGAGTTTCCACTGGCGGTCGTCAAGCTCTTTCATCCGGGCGCGTATTTCGTTGCAGAGATTCTCCGCACCTTCATACGCCGATGTAGAGGGGTCGATCTGATTGATCAGAGCCATCGCTTCGGAAGCACCCGAATCATCGGGCGATTGACTCCAGGCGGCACGGGCATTTGCCAGAATCGCCTCATTCTCCCGGTCGCGAATCTCCTTGTCGAACTTTACTATGGTTTCCAGAGCTTTCACGTAGCCGCTGCACGTGCCGGGTATAGAGTAAAGGATATTGAACGCCGCATCATAATTCCGGCGGCCGAATTCAGCCTCGGCATCTTTGAGGAGTTTCGGATAGGCCGACTCATAATAGTCGGAAATCTGCTGTTTACCGCGATTTATGAAATCCTGGATCTCGGCCGACCGGGGATCAAGACGCGCAATAACGTTCATCTGTGCCTGATTGGTATCTGCGCCTATCCCTTTTACCGTAAAACTTTTCGAGGCAAAAAGCACCGAGCTGACACCGTCGCCGATATAGAGATGCAACTGACCGTCTACTACCGTCTTCGGGGGGATGGTAGGAGTGGTCGTTATAGAGTAGAACTCAATCCGCGGCACTATTATAAACCGCGCATCCGGATCATTGCCTGAGAAGCCGCTTATACTCACGGCCTCGGCAAGACGTGCTTCCAGTGTATTGATAGAACTGATATCCACTCCCGGATTCTCCGGAATGAACACATTAAGCGCCAAAGGTTCTCTTACCAATTCAGGATATGAGCCGTAACCTTGTGCGCAGACCGACAGCCCGGGAACGGCTATCCATACGACTGCACCGCAGCCAAGCCGTGCCGAGAGACGCCGTGCCTTCTCTTTGTTGAAAATGATATTCATGCTCTCCCTATATAAATGTAAGCTTTTCCAAGCGCCAGTTTATCAACCCTGACCGACAGTCCGAACTGCCGCAGGAAGCTGCCGAGTTGCCGGGCGAATTTCTCTGCGTCGGCCGATGATGATTTCTTACTGAAAGCCCCTTTGCCGGATAGAGGCATACGCACCTGTTCATATACCAGAGTGGTCTGTGAACCGCGGGTTTTGGAGAACTGGCCGTTCACGGTATTCTGCTCCAGCCAATAATCTATGGCTTCCTGAAGTTCACCGGAATCTCCGTTCATGGTCACTTCCGACTCAAAGTTCATCCCGGCTCCGGAGGATATTTTCAATATGAGCGCCCCCTCTCGTCCATTGGTCTGCATATCCTCGAAATGACGTTCCAGGCGGTTTGTGAAGCCGTCTATCACTTTCAGAACGCCTTCCTTTACAAGTGTGGATGGAGGAGCCATAGAGGGAGAACTCGTGGCCACTACTCCATGAATGTCTTTAAGCGACGAGGCATCGCGTGAATTGATGCGAAATTCATAGTATTTTCTTGATCCATAAGTTTTTGGCTCAATGGCAAGCGTAACGAATATATCGGCATTAGCGACTTTTGAAAGATCATCAAGGTCGGATTGCTGCATATAAGCCCCATCCTTGGCAGTGGCCACAGAAGAGCGGGCGGCCTCGTTGTCAAGTTCGTCAAGTTTCGCTTCCAGTGAAGACAGAGGATAGCCACGGGCGGCCATTATACCGTTGATTTCCGTGATGCAGTTACGCAGGTCATTGTCGTTCTCCAGAGCCTGGCGGAAGAGAGGGTTCCCATAGCGATCCACATAACGGTGCTGTTTCATCCATGCCGTTTCGGGAACGACCATTATCACAGGTTTTTTACCCGTCTGAACGGCCGAAGCGCTCATCGAAGTCAGGATCCCATCCTGTTCGAGCCTCCTTCGCAAATTATCGTATAGAATCTGCACATAAACCTTCACTCTCCGGCCATCCTTGGTCTCTATATTATTAATCCCCGAAGGAATATCCGTCGAAGTGAAATTCACAAATTGCAGATAGGTCTTTTCCTTGTCAAAGAATTTGTCGAAATATTTTGAGTTGTTGCGGTAAAGCTGCTCGCCAAGAGGTGACATCGGAGGGATCGACAGCGTGCCGTCACCGGCAGGAATACCACGAAAAATAACAGCCGCCACAGCATTCTTCCGGGCCTGTTCCATGGCTTTTTTAACATTCCCGGCAGTTCCGGTCACCTCCACAATCTTGTTGCCGTCAGTTCCTACTCCGGCTCCGGTTATGGAATAACTTTCAGAGATGTTGAATTTAGCCCAGGTCTCCGACAATGGAGCTGCCAGCATGAGTGCCAACAGTACTTTTTGCAAGAAATGGTTCATTGGTATAAAAAAAGGGAGTGAGTTTGATCGGGAGTTCCTGTCGCGGGCCCTGGACTGCCTTTCAAGTGAACTACAAAAATCAACTCACTCCCAGTCGGTATATATCGTGTGCGGGATATATCACGGCTGAGAAGAGCGTCATCATGCAGGCCAACTTGAGTTGAATTGTCCAGATTCGCAACAGGGACTTGCTGTACGCTTTCCTAACTATGTCAGTTTGTCACACCGCAGTGGCGTAACGTCTGCAAAGGTAGGAAGAATTTTTCAATTACGCTCTTTTTGTGAGTTGATTTGTGAAGTTCCCCCCGTTTTAAACGGAGATGGTGCAAAGTTAGGGAGTTCGAATGAAATCCGGCGCATCCAATTTGTCCAAATTACCGTGACGGAGGCTCAGATAGTGTCGGTGGAGGCTGTCGCGGATGTGGAGCCGTTCCGTCCGAGGGTCTGGAGACGTTGCACCAGGGCGGCGCAATGCTGCTGGCATCCGTTTACGATGGTATTGGTGGCAGCCAGAATCTCGTCAGCATACTGCGGATAACGGCTCCGCATGGCGTCGGCCCGGGCGAAAGCGTAGTCCATGGCGCTCCGCGAGGCTGAAGAGAACGGCACGAGATCAATCCTGTCAGTGTGTTTTGCCGGCTCAAGGAGAGGATATACCCGCGTACGGTAGCGGTCTTCGATGTCATGGCGCAGTTGGCGCTCTATACCGGCCATAGGAGAGGACGGGGATGCGGAAGAGGGAGCAACTGCGGAGGGGGAGGTTGCCGGGGAGGAGGTAAGTTCTCCGGACGTCGGAATGACGGGCTGTTGAGTTTCCCCGGCCGTTACGGTGTCGGCCGGTTGGTCGTGGCCGACGGATGTGAGTACGGGCGAGCCATCCGGCGCCGGAATGGGCCACAAGTACCACACGGCAGCGACGGCGGCCACTGCGGCAAGTGTCACCGCCGTATTACGCCGTGGCGCGGTGGGTATGGCGCGGAGGGCTTCGGCGGCATCTGTAAAACGGAGCGCCGGGTCGGAGGCCGTAGCACGCGATATGAAGCGGCGCCAGCGGTGAGGCATCCTTCCTCCGGCCCGGAAGAGTTCCCGTATTACCAGTCCCGCCTGAAAAATATCGGTGGCGGGCACGGCCGATTTACCGGTCAGACCCTCCGGCGCCCGATAAGCGGGAGTAAAGCCCGGCGTGGTGTCGTGCATGGCAGTCAGGCACGCTCCGAGATCAATGATTTTCACGGTCTGCCCCACGCGTGTGAGCATTATATTCTCGGGCTTTATGTCGAGATGGAGTATGCCGTTGGAGTGCAGATAGGACAGGGCCTCAAAGAGCTGACGGCTTATCTCCCTGACGAAAGCTGGAGAAGCCAGCCGGTGATCATGGCCGTCAATGAGAGCGCGAAGTGTCTCTCCGTCAATATATTCCTGATATATCGTGCCGTTGTCATAACGCAGGTATTTCACTATCGCCGGATGCTCCAGCCCGTATCCCACGAGAAATTCCTTATGGAGCGCCTCACGGCAAACAGGGTCGGCGGCGTATTCAGGGCGCAGACGCTTCACGAAATGGAGACGCCCGTAGAGACGCTGCCTGAAACACTCGTTGTAACGGGTCTCACACATCTTTACCGGCATGGAATCCTCCCGGTTGACGCGCAGCAGATCAATGTCGGCGAACTCACTCATCACTCCAGTATCCTGACGGATTTCACACCGCAGTCAACCGCCGCGGAATATGCGCCGAGGCTGACGGTGCCACGCACTACCCCGGAGGCCAGAAGGGGAAAACCGGGAACTATCGCGGCCACGGTGAGTTCGTCTCCGGGGAGAAGTTTGCTCCGCCTCCAGCACTACGAAAGTTCCCTCCGGCTCACGGCGCAGCGTCACGCGGCGGCCCGGCTCCCAGGTTACTTCCACCACAGCCCCGGGGAGCAATCCGGATGGATATACGCTGCCCTCCGGCGCCCCCATCAGCGATACATTGCCCTCCGAATCGGCCTCCATAAGGCGCCAAGAGGGATACCCCATGTAGCGTGCGATAATCTTCAGAGTGTCGGGGCGTGGCGCGCAGTTATAAGGTATCACGCCGGTAAGGCGTTTGACCGTGTTGAGCGAAAGGGTCAGTCCGGTAGCCGATTCTATATCGTGGCGCAGGACCTCGCTCCCCGCGGGGGTAGCGACATCTGCTCCCGTCTTACGCGAGAGCAACGTAATTATGTTGTCAGGTAATTTCATTCGGTTTCCGATTCCACCACAAAAGTAATAATAACTTTTTTGCCGTCTGCCACAGCGGCCCCACTTTTTTTGCGTAGCGGCACCCAACGGCCATTTGTCTACCTCAGAAATATTTGCTAATTTTGCGATATGGCATATCAGCAGGTAATTCAAAAATCTCTTTTTGAGGAGTATGACTTCATGGCTGTAAAATTCCCCACGCCACAATATCTGGGAGCCAAGTACATCCTCGGGGAATGGATTACCCGTTTTATACCGGCACAAGTAAACGTGGTTTTTGATGCTTTCAGCGGCTCGCAGTCAATCGGTTTTCTGTGCAAAAAAATGGGGAAGGCCGTTATATCCAATGATTTCCTCAACTTCAACCATAAGATAGGCAAAGCCCTGATAGAGAATACCAACGAGATATTGACTCCACATGACATCAGTGTGTTGTTCTCGCCCAACTCTGACCCTGAGGAATATAACCTGATGGAACGGCTTTTCACCGACCTTTTCTTTGTCAGGGAAGAGACCCGGTTCCTGGATTAATTCAGGAGCAACATCGGCAACCTTGAAAACGATTATAAAAAGGCGTTGGCTTTCGCCATAATCAACCGGGCCATGACCCGTAAAGTCACGATGGGACACTTCGCCCATACCCAGGCTCTTATATATGCTTCCAATCCCGAAAGAATCAAACGCAACCGCAGCCTTGTACGGCCTTTGAAAGAATTGTTCCTTGATCTTATGGATGAATACAACAATGCGGTATTCGACAATGGCAGGCAATGCATTTCCTGCAATCAGGACATCATGGAGCTGCTGCCAACTCTTCATGGCGTTGATCTGGCATACTTCGACCCGCCCTATTGCGACAGCCATGCCGACTACCAGTCGTTCTATCATTTGCTTGAAACGTTTACGAACTACTGGAAAGACAAGGAATTCATTAACGGAACGAAAAGATACAGCCCCAAAAAGAAAAGCGGCTTCGAGACAAAGAAGGAGATAATCGGCAGTTTTGAAAAGCTCTTCTCCCTATCCGACGGGATTCCCTATTGGCTGATAAGCTACAACGACAGAAGCTATCCCTCGATTGAAACTCTGGTGGATTTAATCAGGCCTTACCGGGATGTCCGCGTTGAAGTAAAACAATATCTTTCAGGACGCGGAGGGAAGGGGAGTGTAGCCGGAAGCAACGAGATCCTTATTATCTGTTCACCTAAATCTACTATCCGGAATGACCGATTTTGACAAATGGGATAAGGAATACCGCAGACAGAACATGTCGGTTATCAATAACAATCCCCAGGGGTTATTATGGCTGAAAGTGCGGGCTGTCAGTCGCAGTAAACAGATAAATAAATTCGCCGAGGATAACGGGCTGAAATTCGCAAACCGCAGGATAGCGGAACAAAGCATCGAACTGTTCGACATTTTGAAGTACCGCCCCGACGCGCAGTGCAGGCTTGACAAATTTCTTCAAAACATAAATAACGAATGGTATAATGCCCGTGGTATAGATGTGGAGCGTCTCAAGGAAGATCTCTACGGCGTGCGATATTATTCCTGGGGAGGTGACCGCAACAATTCCCTTGACAAATATCTGATAAGCAGGTATGTGAAAACGATAAGCAATTTTTCGGAATTGCAGGGGAAGCAGGTTGAGATCGCCGGAAATGCATGGAATTATGTGCAGAACAGCTGGTATAACAACTGGACGTCATTTATAATAGAATCGCTTTTCAAGCGTAATCCCAAAGTGACCTATTTTCCTAATGAATACATGGAGAAAAAGGTCAAGACATTGCTGGGTAAAAGCACCCTTTCCTGGCTCAAAGGGAAGTGCAGGGAATACGGCATAACAGCCGACCGGAGCCAGACCCCGGAACAACAGACATACACCCTTAAGGAAAAACTCACCGAGACCGGCCATGACGGAGTGATCGCCGAACTGAACGATGCACGACGGCAGATTATCCTATCCTCGCAGCACAACCCATCGGAACTGATGAAATGGCTTTATGAGAATCAGGGAGAGATGCGTTTCGGCGCCGAAAACCGGTATTCATCAGCGAGTTCGGCGGAGGCGCCCTCTACGGCCACCACGGCCCCGCCAACGAACGCTTCACCGAGGAATATCAGGAGGACCTCTACCGCCGCCACATCGGCATGCTCAAACGCATCCCCGGTCTGGCAGGCACCACCCCCTGGATCCTCAAGGATTTCCGTTCGCCTCGCCGCCAGATACCCTTCATCCAGGACGATTTCAACAGCAAGGGCCTCATCTCCGACAAAGGCCAGAAGAAGAAAGCCTACTACGAGCTCCGCGACTGGTACGAGTCCATCGCCCGAGGGAGCCACACCCCCGAATAACCGGCCATAATATATAAAAATTATCGCCTCACTGTAGGGACGCTCCGTGGAGCGTCCGGAATAAGCCTGAATACCAGGTCGTTACCGGACGCTCCACGGAGCGTCCCTACATTAAGGCGGTAGATCGGAAGAGGATCACTCGAAGACGAGCATGGTCCAGTAGTCAAGGGAGGGAACGGTGACACGGACCGTGCGACCCTCCTGGGTGAAGGCAAGGGGCTGCGGCACACCGGCATGGCTGTCGGGAGTGGCGGCCCACACTTTGGAGACCATGCGGTCGGTATCGATGTCGAGTACTATATCAGTCTGGCGTTCAGGCTTCGGCATATCGCCGTTCACATCCCTCCAGCTCATGGAATTCACATTCCTGAAGTTGAGCAGGTGGTACACCGAGGCTCCTGATTCCGTTTCCCTGGCCACCATCATCACCTTGCGCGGAGCCGGGCCGTTATGTGCCGTCCATACCCGCACGGGATGACCCGAACGCGAGGTCACCGTCGGTTCCAGTTCACGCGAGGCATCGTAGATATAATTCTCGTAGGCGGTGATGAAATCATAATAACGGGTGATGGCTTCCACCAGAGAATCATCCATGCGGAGGTTGGTGTTGGGGAAATACTCGTTGCAGAGCATGTTGTAGCCGGTGCCCAGCTCGAGATGCGCGCCGCCGAGAGCGAATATGCAGGCATCGGTGAGGAGCACGCCGGGAGCATTGAAGTTCTTGCCGTTGTTTTTCACCGCATAATCGTAGTTCATGTAGTTGGCGAAAACGGTTTTCATGCCCTCGCCCCCCGACTGCCGGTTCGAGGCGATCACCTTATAGAGATCCGCCATGTCGGCGCAGTCGCCCCACATCTCATTGTAGCACACATCGATCACGCCCGAGGAGGCGATCTCACGTTCGGCAAAACGCGATACGGAATTCATTATCAGCGTCTTTGACGGATGGCGCTCCTTGAGGGCCTTGAGAAGCAGGGGGTAGCGCGAGGCAAGATTGATGCGGTTGCCCCGGTAGTCGTAGACCCAACCGCCGTCGCCGCGCGAACCCAGCTGGTCCACCTGGAAGCCGTCGAATCCGAGGTTGGAGTAAACCTCCTCGTTACGGTCGCACAGATAGCGCTGCCATTCGGTGTTGCCCGGATCCACGAGCGATATATCGCTCTTCCAGTCGTCCGGCAGTTTGTGCGAATCCTTCCGGGTGCGTCCTTCATCAAGGAAATAATACCATTCATCCTTTACGCCGTCGGCGGCAGCGCCGTCACGCTCCAATGCCCCGAAGCCGAGATTGTAGAAGATCGACTTCATGTTGTAGCCGTGCTGGGTGTCGATGAACCTCTTCACCACATTGTGCGACACCTCGCGGTTGGAAATATCCGTATAATAGTCGTCGGCACAGTACGGACGGTGGTGCTTCCAGTGCCAGTCCTGAAACTGCACCGCGTTGATATGCCGGCGGTTGAGGAACGCCACGTCGCCCGGGATCCACTCCTCCTTGCCGCGCTCATACCAGGCGGTATATCCATATCGCGGGAAACGTTTCCAGTCGGACGACACATCCACCCCGATCGAGCCGAGAATCTCCTCGGCGCCATCGGCATCAAGGCGGTACACGTCAACCATATATCCCCTGAAATCATCGGCGGGCGGCGTCCACGGCCACCATTCCTGTTTCAGCGGCTCCTCGCGAAGCACCACCGTGCCATGACGATAGCGCACGGTGGCACCGGCGTAGTCGGCGAATTTCGATGCGGAGATCCACACCGTCTCGCCGGGACTGTAGCGCGCCTTGTCGGTCCAGAGGTCGAAATCCGAGATCGGAGAGACCGCCCCGCTGCCCGACAGAGCCGTACCCGGAGTAGCCTGCACGGCGTCGCCGTCGCCGATCTGATAGACCCAGTTACCGCGGGAGCCGATCTCCTTGTTCCCCTTCGGACCGATGCGAACAGGCTCCGAAGGATTGGCGCGGTCGGCGAACACGAACCCGTCGCCCGCTTCCAGAGAGGTAAGGGCCACATGGAAATTGCCGTCGGGCATCGTGGTCATAGCCTCGTATCCGGCCGGCGGCCATTCCACGGCGCCGGTACCTTTGGCAATATGGATGTCGGCGGCATAGAGCGCTGCCGCGGCAGCGCTTCCGGCCAACATAAGGATAATATTTCTGGGGGTCATTTCACTGATATTTTGAATACGTTGTTATCCACTCTTACGATATACACCCCCGCGGCAAGGCGGCAGGGAAGGGAGGCGGCCACCACGCGGCCTGCCGTATCATATACCGTAGCCGACACGCAGGAGCCGTTCAGATAAAGGGTACCGTCCGATATTTCAGGCCGTGCGCCGATGTGGTTCCCGACAGAAATGGTCGAGAGGGTATGGCGTGTGGCACCCAATGAGGGGGCGGCACCGTTGAAATCGGCGGTCACCAGATACTCGCCATCCTCCGGAACGGTGTAGCTGTATCCGTGCATGGGCGCCACGTTGGCGGTCGACGCGGCGGTTATGTCGGTATCCGCGTTCGGCGAGAGGGAGCAGGCGTCCCAGTCGGAGGGGTCGGAGCTGAGTTTGTAATATTCCCCCTTTTTCAACGTAACCACCGAGGAGAAACTTCCGTGATTGTCGGGAGCAATCTCGGTGCATGCATCGCCGGACGTGCCGATATACAGACGATCCGGCACGGGAGCGACATGCACACGCCGGGCTTCGCTGTCGAAAGCCACAAGATAACGGCCCGCGGTGCCGGTGAACGCGCCGTCAAGCGAAGGGGCTTCCGCTACCGCCACATCCACGCCATAGAACCCTGTGGAAGTGCCGTCGCCCTTGAACGAGAGGGTATATATCCCCGGAGCGGGCACATTGTATTTGAAATCCACGAACTCACCGTCCTTATAGGCGGAGGTATTGTAGACCACGGCATGGCCGCCGGCCGAGAGCACGTCGCCGGCAAAGGGAGCGTTGTAACACGGACTCCAGTCGCGGCACCCCTCGGCAAGAATCTTGAGTTCCCCTCCGAGCAGCTGCCCGGTCCACTCCACACGTCCCTCGTCGTCGGCAAAGAGGGGGATAACCGATTCGCCCAGGCTCCAGCCACGGGCCGCGGACCCTACCAGCCCTAACGCCGGCCGGCGGAAATTGACACTCATATTGCCCATATCCACCACCATCCGCACCCATCCGGCCTCGGAATTGCTGAAAGCGCCGTTGCCGTAAGGCAATCGGGAGATCGTCATCTGCTGCCCGGTCTGCATCTGCACGTCATCGGCTCCGGGTGCGATGCCCGAGCCCCAATCGCCGCGCGATCCGAGGAATTTGAACCGTCCGGCCCCGAGATAGCCGTCCCACAGATAACAGTCGCCTCCGATGGGGGTAAGCTCCTCGGGGAGCCACTCGTCCCATCCGGCATCCGTAGCGTCCCCCACCATATAGAGGGGAGCCTGCTCCGCGGCTCCGGCAGGGAGCGGAGCGCTCCATGCCAGTGCCGTCAGCAGTGTAATGAAAAGTTTCTTATTCATCGTTTTATGAAACGTGCTGTAGCGTTGCCGGTCTTTACGATATACACGCCCGAGGGGAGAGCCGAGATGTCGACTGATCCGGAGGTGGAGCCGATACGGTCGGCGGCAGCCAGGCGGCCGCTGACCGAATAGATCTCAAGGCGCCCGATCTCGGCCGACGAGGATACCTGAAGGCTTCCTGTCCCGTCCGTGGCCACGCGCAGTGCCGCGGGAGCAGCCTCCACGCCGACCTCTTCTATTCCGGTCGGATCCCATATCTCATCGGTAATGGCCAGGATGTTGGATTTGGCGGTCTGCACGGCGTCCGGGTTTTTCGCGCGGATAGTGCGGATCTCATAGCGGTAGCGCCCCGGCTGGAGCTTCTTGGGATCGACCATGGCCAGATAGTTGAAATTCTCGCGCGGCAGATTCACATCCTTGTTCTCCACAGGCGTGGGATCAAGAACCTCGTTGCCGGCGGCATCGATAGCGATGCGGTAGATCTCGTAGTGAATCACGTTTCCGAACTCGTCCTGCTCGATGTGCGACGGCATGTCGTTCACCAGAGGGATATTGAAGGAATATTTCAGCTGGTTGGCATTGTGTTTCTCGGCGGAGATGTTGGGCGCGCCACGGCGCTGATAGAACAGAATGAACGAGGCGCCCTGATCCCCTTTGTAAGCGAAACCGTGGTTGAGGTTGAACCAGATCTCTATGCGCCTGAAGTATCGGCGTTCGGGAGTTCCTTTGTATTCGTCGAGGATCGAGCCGTCCGGCCGCAGCCGGTCGTTCTCATCGTTAAGGGGACCGTAACCGATGCCGAAATTGGCGGCGTCCATATCCTCGAAAAGGGTGTACGCCATGATTTTGCCGGCGGTGTAGAAAGCGGCGCGGTCATCCTGCCATGCGCCGTGCCCGGCGTTGGAGAGGAACCAGCGGGTATGGGTGGTGCCGTTATCGTCGTACTCGCAGTTGGTGGCCGAACCTCCCCAGCCGCTCCATATCTTGAAGAGACCCTCCATCCACACATCCTCCAGAACGAAGCAAGCACGATCTTCGGCCTTGACGGTCATTTTATCGTCAAGATTCTGAGTGGCGCGGATATTGTTGCGGAGCTCGTTGTCATCGGGGCAGTTGAAGTAGGTGTAGAGAACCTCGTCGCGCTGCAGGTCATCGTCCTCGCGCTTGTTCTGTCCGAACTGGTCGGGGTGCTGACGGTCCGGATCGTAATTGAAGGTAATGTTGTTGGAGGTATATTCGAAAGTGGATTTGTCGAAGTTGAAGTAACAGGGGTGCGCTCTCAGCCAGTCGCGGGTGAAGCTCGTCTGGTAGATGAACTCGCCGAAGGCATCGACATAAGGCTTGGCCTTGGCATCGTATTGGATCCATGCGTCGCTCCATCCCTCTCCGTGGTAACCCTCCTGGTGGTTCAGGGGGGAGGTAGAGCGGTTGTCGTCATAGGAGATGTGATGATTACGGATTCCGCCGCCGACGAGCGAGAATGTGCGCAGGCGCGCCACCTCAAGCGGCGAGGTGTTGAGTCCCTTGAAAGTCAGACGCACGGGCTGGCCGGCGCCATTGGTCTCCAGACGTATCGCCGACACACGCGAGGGCATCGACTGTATGTGCGCCTGGTCGCCGTGGCCGGTGGGGTCGAGCACGTTCAGGGCGTTGTTGGCCAGGGCGTCCCATCCGCCGTGCTGGCAGTATGCGGCGGTGCGGGTAAGGTCGTTGTAGCGCGTGCCGGTGAATTTGCCGTCGATGCAGCCGTTAGTGCCGGGTGAGAAAATCTGTTTGAGGGCGAACTCGCGGTCCACGTCGTTGCCGTCGTTGCGGGGATCGACCACAGTAGGATTGTCGGTGTCGGTGAAAGAATAGGCGCGGTAGGTCTGCGCGATGTAATCGTCGTAGTTGTCGACGGCACCCACCATCACATATCCGTTGTAGAGCAGGCGCCCGGGGAGCGCGTAAGTGCCGTCGGAAGTGGGCAGAAGCTCCCATTCAGGCTGCAGACGCCATGCACCCATGCGCTGCCCCACAAGGAAGTAGTGCGTTTTCCCGTCGGCGAAATCGGCCTCGGAGAGAGGCATGTGCACTTCTATGGGGCCGGTCAGGGAAAGCACGGGGACGTTCTTGTTCCTGTCGAAAGTCATGCTGATGTTGTAGAAGCCCGACTCGGCGGCAGTCACAGTCTCGCCGGTGAGGCCTCCGGCCTCGGGAGTAAGTTTCTCTCCGGCCTTGAGATATACACGTTTTTTGAAGTAACTGTCGTCGGCAGCGTTCCACGACTCAAAGGAGAGGGGGCTTTCGTTGTCTCGGGAAACAGTGACATTCTGCTGCAGGATATCGCATTTAATCTTGCCGTCGACCACCGAGACCGAGGGGATATACCAACCGGACTCCGAAGGGGTGATCGTAGCGATAACCTCGCCGCCGGCAATGAACTTATATGACTGGCCTGCAAACATCCATGAGAAGGTGCGTCCGGTGTTGAGCCATCGGCCAGAAACCTCGTCATACGACATGGCGCAGATCCCCTCCACCCATACCGCCTCGGGGGCGCTGAGCGTCAGGGAGAGGGTACCGTCGCCGGCGGCGCTCGGTGCCACGGTCACCTTGCGGAAACCGGGGGTGGCCACACTCAGCTCGGCACCGTCAGACACCTGACGCAGGTATGAGGTCTCTTCGTCGGTCAGCTGTGCCTTCTGCCAGGAATCGGAACCGTAATAGACCCCGTCGATCACAACTTTGAATTCGCCGCCGGGGATGAAGTATATGTGGCTTGCGGAGAAATTCCCCTCCCCCATGTCGGCAAGCGACGGATTGGATGCCACATTTTCCCACGCAGCCAGAGCGCCGGGGCCGGCGATGCTCACTGTCGAGGGGCGGCGATAAAATTCCATCCCCTTCGTGCCGGTGTTGATTTTCAGCAAATAGTTGCCCGGGGTGAGATCGGGGTCATTGGCGTGGTTGTCCATATCTGGCCATCCAATCGACCACTGGCGGTCACCCTCGGGATCGGTGGTGAAATGCGACTTGTCGCCTCGGAAAAGGAAAAAGCGGCTGTCGAAGTCTCTGCCATTGGCAGGATCGACGGCGATCTTGAAACTGCCTTTCGCATCCCCGTTCATTACCAGAGGAACTATTCCGGAATATACCGAGACGGATGCGTCTCCCTCGTCGGCAATATGGAGTTTGAACGCTTTCGACAGATCCCAGCTCACGCCGCTGATACCGTCACCGATCAGGTAGATGTCGCTCATACGGTTGATTTCCACCTGGTTCTCGTTCAGTGCGGCCTTGATAAAATATACACCCGGCAATCCTACCGAGAAGTAATTCCCGGACTGTGTCACCCCCTGAGGGTTACCGCTCACGATAGCGAGGCCGTCGGAGGAGGGGCCGTAAGCCTTATCCAGGTTCTCCTGCACACGAAACGACTTGCCGTCAACATTGTCAAGGTAACATACAGTGACATAGGTATTCCCACCTATATCCATCATCTCCACCGGATTGTCAGTACCGGCAGGGGCGCCCGGCCCCGCTATATACAGAGAGGCCGTGGCGGCAACCGGAGCTGTCAGGAATAGCGCTCCGGCAAATACTTTTTGCAACTTGTGCATGATATTGGTTTTAAAATGATTCATACAGCAGTTCATGGTATAAGGTATTATCGGTCGCAAAATTAGGGCACCCGCAGGGCGGGTGCAATATCACACAGCTAAAAAGTAGTATTATTACAAAATCAATTACCTATCTTCCAATATATTATATATCGCCAAACCCGGATTTTATGTAGCGATTATATGCGCCGGTTCCCTCTCCCGGCCAATCTTTCATCAGCGTTTCAGGCAATCTTATGTTATATCAATGATGGTATTACAAAAGCCAAATTACATCAACCTGTAGGGACGCTCCGTGGAGCGTCCGCATAAACGCGTTTAATCAATATGTATTCACGGACGCTCCGCGAAGCGTCCCTACATCCCCACTGCCGGTCATTCACGGTGGAGGCAACCCGACAGGAAGGGGAAAAGCTCCTCCTCATTTTCAAGGCCGAGGGTGCGACGCAGACGCCACTTTGCCTGACGCACGCTCTCGAGGCGCACATTCATCAGCACAGCGATCTCCTTTGTGCCGAGACCGATGGCGATATACCCGGCCAGACGCAGCGCGGAGTCGCTTATACGCGGCGCCACCTCCCTCAGCCGGCTTATGAACAGCGGATACTGCTGGGTGAAAAGTTCCAGGAAATTGTCTGTTCCTATCTCGTTGGTATTCCTGTTGGAGAGTATCCGTTCGAGGGTCTGCAGGGCGGCCGCATCGCCGTCTTTCTTTATATTGCCCCATTAGTGTCCACTAAAAAATCATAAAAGTACTTTGAAATTGTTGAAATTCAATT
>URZG01000019.1 GCA_900552325.1 uncultured Porphyromonadaceae bacterium
GGTCTGGGGAAAAGCTACTCCGATGCCGTGACACTCCCCTACCACCGCCTCAAAGGCATGCGCTCGGTGGAGGCGGGCGATATCGTGGTGTTCAACTTCCCTGCCGGCGACACGGTGATGACCCGTATGCAGAACCCCGACTATTACCAGCTGATCAACATACACGGCCGCGACTACGTGCTCAACAACCCCGGGATTTTCGGCGAGAAGGTATGGCGCCCGGTCGACCGCCGCGAGAACTACGTGAAGCGCGCCGTGGGCCTCCCCGGCCAGCGCATCAAAATCGAAGGGGGCACGATCTATATCGACGGCGAGGAGTTCCTCACGCCGGAATACGTGCAGTTCAACCACTTCTACCAGACCTCCGGAGGAGCGCTGACCGACGACGAGTTCGACGAACTCGGCATCTCGCCCGACGACCGCGAGATGGTGCCCGTGACAGCCGAGGATGTCGAACCCCTGCGTTCGCTCGGCTTCAAGGTGAACCCCGACGGCTCCATGCCGCCGATCTACCTCTCCCCCCTCACCGCCACGATGGTGAAGACGATGGAGGAGTCGCCCCGCTTCCACAAGGTGATGAAGCAGGAGCCTGCGCCCGAACAGATGCTCACCCTCTTCCCCGAAGCCCTCTCGCAGGGCTGGACACGCGCCGAATACGGCGGAGCCGAAGGGATCTGGATACCGAAAAAAGGTACGGCGCTGAAGATAGACAAGACCGCCTGGGACATCTACGGCCGCACCATCCGCGTGTATGAGAACAATCCCACCGCCGAATGGCGCGACGGGCAGATGTATATCGACGGCAAGCCGGTGCCCTACTACACCTTCAAGATGGATTACTACTTCATGATGGGCGACAACCGCGACTGCTCGCTCGACTCCCGCTACTGGGGATTCGTGCCCGAGGACCATATCGTGGGCACACCCTGGCGCGTGCTCATCTCCTTCGACAAGGATAAATCCCTGCTGCAGGGAGGTATACGCTGGAACCGCATCCTCCGCGACGCCAATCCCGACAAATGATGGAAGAGAGCCGCCGGTGCATACACGGGGCGTTGTCGCTCCCCCCGCGCTACTACGGCTCCACGGCCTATTACGCTCTGGTGGCCTCGGCCCCGGCCTCGCGGATGGATTTCAACCTCCTCTACGACAAGCGCATGAAGGAGGCGCACCGCTGCGAGATCGCCGACAAGGAGGGCCGCGCGCGGCTCACCGCCTGCATCGGCAAGCCCCACGGCATAGAGCGCGCCACGTGGGCCGACGTGCCGCTGTCGCCCCACAACCGGTGGTGGCACACCCACCGCGTGACCCTGGAATCGGCCTATGGCCGCACCCCCTTCTTTGAGTTTTATATCGACCGGTTCCTCCCCTTCCTGACCGACGTGGTGACCGACCGCTACCCCACCCTGCGCGCCCTCGACGAAGCCATAGACGCCGAAATCCGCAGGATTTTACTCCTCCCGGCGGCCTCGGAGCGCTCGGAGATCTCTGAGCACTCCGAGCACTCAGATGCCCTCCCCTACTGGCAGGTGCGCGCCGACCGCCTGGGATTCATCGGCGGTCTGTCGGTGCTCGACCTCATCTTCAACCTCGGCCCCGAGGCCGCCCTCCACATCCGCCGCATGGCCAGCACCCTCCCGAATTGAAATACTCTCCCGATATGAATTCGGTGTTGCGGATATGGGATGAAATGAGTAACTTTGCGAGATAACCAAAACATCATCGCTTATGAAACAGTTTTTTACGCTTTTGATTGTCTCCATTCTGTCTCTATCGGCACCGGCTGTGAATGTGCGTGTGGATATCGATGACCCCGCACGTGTTGAATTACTTGTAAACGATGTGCTGCAGACCGGTGTTCATGCCGGACTGAATACGCTTGACGTAGAGTTTGCCTCGACTGTAACGGTGGCGGCTACTGCGGGCAATATGCTGATCTCGGTGACGGAGGTAAACGGCGACTCTTCCTATGAGATGCAGATCAATGCCGAGGACGGACGCCAGTTCGCGCTCATCAATGTTTACAGTGACTACGGCGACACTTACGTGGTGGTTTCGGCACCGTCGGGTGATGTGCGCACCGCCACTCTTGGGCTGACGGTTGACAATCCGGGGGCGGTAAGCGCCGTGTTCCCTGCCACCGACCGCACACTGGAGCTCCATAACGGCCTCAACGAGGTGACATTCAACCCCGAGCAGGAAAAAACGATCAAACTTACCCCCACCGGAAAGGACTTCTATCAGGTGAAGAAGGGTGAGACGGTACTCCCGGCATCCTACAGCTACACTATCGACATTGCCGACGGCGACAATATCTCGGTGGAAGCCGATTACCCCGATATCGACTATAGTGTGACCTTCGAGCTGGCGGGCTTCGGCGCCGAGGATTTTATCACGGGTGTTGATGTCGACAACAAACCCGTGCAGGGGTGGATGGAGCCGGGCTTCACGGTAAAGAACGGCAGCGAGCTGAAAATCATCGGCGATACCCGCAATTACGAAGTCGTGGAGTTTCTGATCAACGGGCGCACGGCAACGTTCAGCAATCCCACCACGATACTTGTAACCGACAATGTGACATTGCAGCTGGAGGTGCGGCAGTATGCCTCCTTCCCCGTGACGGTGAATATCGACGACCCCTCGCGGGTGACCCTCTATAACGGTTATTATTACAACCACGACGTTGTTGAGCTGACGTCCGGGGACAATACCGTGACCGTGTCGCGCAACGCCCCGCGCATGGCCCTTGTACCCAACGAGGGGAGCTATGTGGTATCCGTGGCATATCCAGGCGAGGAACTTCCCGTGGAGGATCTGCAGAAACCGGTCATCGACCTTAATCCCCTATATGACAACGATGTGATTACCATACGTACCGCTCCCATCGTTCGCGACGGGCACGCGGCAATCTATCTCAGCGGGATGGCCGAAGGGGCTGAATACCTCACATTCACCCGCGCCGATACCTCGGAGCCTGTTGCGGAATTTACCGACGGCTACCATCTCTTTGATTTCTTCGACCGCGACAACCCCTTCCGCGCAGGAACCGGAGGGCCTGTGGACGCCCATGTATATCTCAACGACGAACCTCTCGAGACGGAATATCCCGGCAGTTACGACTACTCCGTGACTTTCGATAACAACGATGTGCTTAAAGTGTTCTTCGGGGAGGCTCCGACACGCTACACCGTGACCATCGACCGCGTGGACATGGCACTTATGGGCGCAGTACCCGAAATAATGGCCGACGCCAAGGTTACGCGCGACGAAATCCGCGAAGTGCCCCTGACAGACGCCACCACGACCTTCACCGCCCTTGCCGGCACCTCGCTGCGCATAGTGCCTGACGAAGGAACTTTAATCCAGCTCCTTTCCGAGCACGGGGATATAGCCAAAGGGATTTACACTACCACAGTGAACTCTGATCTCCATTTCGAGCTGATTCACGTCCTCGGCGCCATCGACGGCACTTTCGACGACAGCACCCCCACCGAGACCGGACGCTTCGCTCCCGACGGACGCCGTCTCGACGCCCCGGTCCGCGGCATCAACATCATCAGGATGTCGGACGGCTCGAGCCGCAAGGCATTAATACGCTGACAACAACCCCGGTAAACCAATCACCCCAACATGAAAAAAGACACGAAAGACAGGGAAGCCCCCGGGCGGCTGCTCGCCATTCTGGCGACGGCCGTGGCCGTGGTGGCGGCCCTGTCGCTGGTGCCTTGGAGCCGTATCACAAACAGTTTTTTCAAGGACTACAACCTACTGGAGGATATTTCCGACGTCAAGACCGACAAAGGGGACGCCGACGAGACCGTTGACCCGGCGCTTCTGGCGGCTCAGAAAGAGGCCGAGGCCGAGATGAAGGCCATGGAGGACGCCGTGGCTGCCGGAGCCGAGATTCCCGACTCGCTGCTGCGCCCCGTGCAGCCCTCGCGGCGCGGCAACCTGGTTGTACTTGAGGACTATTCCCTTTCCGGCGACGGGCTGGCACGCTTCCGCACGGCCCTGACGCAGCGCGCCAAGCGCCCAGTGCGCGTGGCCGTGATAGGCGACTCCTACATCGAGGGTGACATCTACAGCAGAGATATACGCGAGAAGCTGCAGAGCCTCTACGGAGGTCGCGGCGTGGGGTATGTTACGCCACACAACATCGTGTCGGGCTTCCGGCCGTCGGTGCGCCAGAGCGACAGCGGCTGGGAGGACTTCGACCTGCGCAAGGATAACAGCGAAAACTGCCGATGGCTCTCCGGGCAGCGGTTCACCGGTGGCCCCGGGGCCACCGTGACCTGGCGCGCCGCCGATTCTCCCGAGCACGTAAAAGGCTGGAATACAGCTAAGATACTATTCAAATCCAACGGCTCGGGTGTGCTCGTCACCGATATGGGCACCGGCCCGCAGGAGCATCAGGTAAGCCCCTCGAAGGAGGTGCAGTGCATCTCGCTCAGCGGCGAGATGACCCGGCTGAGCCTCACAAACAAATCGGTGGGCGGCCTCACCGTGCTTGGCATCTGGCTCAACGACGGGATGGGGGTGACGGTCGACAACATGTCGCTGCGCGGCAACTCCGGCATCACCCACCGCAACGTAAGCCCGGAACTTGCCCGCGACATGGCCCGCTTTGTGGACTATGACCTCATCATAGTGGAGTACGGCCTCAACGCCCTGACCTCCAAGCAGAAGGATTATTCCTACTACGCCGGAATGATGGCCAAGGTGCTGGCCACCCTCAAGGAGAGCTATCCCAACGCCGACATCATAATGATGGGCGCGGGCGACCGCGGCCAGAAATCGGGCGCCGAGGTGCACTCCACCCCCACCCTGCCCTACATGGTCGACGCCCAGCGCAAGACGGCACGACGTGCCGGCGTGATGTTCTGGGACACACGCGAGGCCATGGGGGGCGAGGACGCCATCGTGCGCTGGCGCAATGACAAGCTGGTGAATGCCGACTATATCCACATGAACTTCCAGGGGGGCGAGAAGATGGCGGGTCTCTTCGTGAGCGCCCTGCGCGATGCCCTCGGCACCGCCAAACGCGCCCCTACCCCCTCCGATACCGATAAGGAACACAAGAAATGAAAAAACTGCTACTGTCAACAATAATTTGCCTCGGTTCCGCAGCCTTCGCAACAGCCCAGAAGGCTCCTGCAGGAGCCGCCGTATGCCCCGACGACAACGACGCCGAGCTGCGTCTCAACCCGGAACTCGCGCCCGTTCCGGCACCGAAGTACGATGCCGTGAGCTACTCCCCATATCCTTTCGTCGCCACCGACTCAAACCACATAGCCCTCAACGGCGCCGACTGGAGCGGGCTTTGCGCCAAGGCTGCCGACACCGGCAACAGGGCGCTGCGCATAGTGCTCCTTGGCGACTCACACATCCAGGCCGACGGCGCCACCTCCGTGACACGCCGCCTGCTCCAGAGCCGCTACGGGACCGCCGGACGCGGCCTGGTGACACCCCTGAAGCTCGTGGGGTCCAATCAGCCCGCCGACTACCGGCTGACCTCCGCCACCCCTGGATGGGCCACGGCGCGCCTGATGAAACGCCCCTGGGCCTCCGACATGCTATTCACCGGAGTATCCGCCACCCCACCCGCCGGCAAGTTCGACCTGCGTCTGGAGCTTACCGGCGTCTCCGCCGGCGAACGGTTCTCCACGGTCAGTCTCTACTACGGCGGGAAAAAACCGCAGCTTGAGGGAGTAACGACCCTCGCCGGTGAAAACATGGAGTTCACCGCCAACGACAACACCCCCGGGTGCCTTACGATAGCCTTAGACCGCCCCGAGGGTGGCTGTGAACTGCAGATGGCCTCGGAGGGTGACACCCGTATCGGCGGCCTGCGCCTGACGGGGGCCGATAGCGGCGTGGAATTTACCACGATAGGCAACAACGGCGCCGCATTCCAGTCGTACCTCGGCCTGGAAACCGGCAAAGGCGTGGCCACGATGAACCCCGACCTCATTATCCTCGCCATGGGCGCCAACGACGCCTGGGGCAACATGACCGACCAGCAGTTCGTCAGTTCCGTGGACCGGCTCGTAAACGAGCTGCAGGAGGCCAATCCGGGGGCGCAGGTTCTGCTCACCACCCCCGCCGAAGCGCAGAAACGCCAGGGTAAGAAAGGGGGCTATGCACCCCATGCCAAAATAAAGCATTTCCGCGACCTGCTGCTACAGTACGGCCGCGACCACAAGGTTGCCACCTGGGACTTCTACGAGATAGCCGGTGGTGACGGCTCATCGTACCCCTGGAACGAGGCCAAACTCTTCAGCCGCGACAAGATACACCTGTCGTGGGACGGCTACACACTCATGGGGCAGCTCCTCGGCGAAGCCCTCGCGGAGTCGCTCTCCAAACCCGACGAAAAATGATACCAAACGAAACTGTCGACCCCAACGAACCACAATCCCCGGCTGGTCGCCGCAGCATCACACGCTACCTGCTGCCCGCGCTCATGTGTCTGGGGCTCTTCGCGACAGGATGGCTCGGCGCCACCATAGCCCACCTCCTCCCCGAAAAAACCGGCTCGCTCAACTTTTCCATGCTCAAGGATGTGCTGTCCTACGACCCTGCGAGTCCGCTTCTCTTCAACACGGGGCTTTTCATGCTCCTTTTCCTCGCCTTCATCGGAGTGTACACCCTCTGCGGGCGCTCGCGCGGCCTGCGCATGGGCGTGGAGATAGTCTTCTCACTCTATTTCTACTGGAAATCGAGCGCCGAGTGCTGTTTCATACTGCTCGGCATCTGCCTGAGCGACTACTGGCTGGGACTGCTGATGGGGCGCACGGAGAATCGCGCCGGGCGCCGGGCGCTGGTGTGGGCCAACGTGCTGATCAACGTGGGACTGCTGGTGTATTTCAAATACTTCAACCTCCTTTACCGTACTTTCGCCGATTTCACAGCGACCGACTTCGCACCCCTCGACATCATCCTCCCCGCGGGCATCTCCTTCTTCTCCTTCCGTTCGATAAGCTACATTGTGGACCTCTACCGGCGCAAGATGGAACCGTGCCGTTCGCTGGGCGACTACGTGTTCTTCCTCACCTACTTCCCGCCACTGCTGGCCGGCCCGGTAGTGCGTGCCTACGACATGCTGCCGCAGATACGCGAGAACCGCCCGGCCACCCGTGCCATGATTTCGGAAGGTATATTCCTGGTAATCTGCGGCCTGGTGAAGAAAGTGATTATCGCCGACTATATCTCGGGCAACTTCGTTGACCGCGTGTTCGACAACCCGGCGCTCTATTCCGGCTTCGAGAACCTGATGGGGGTGATCGGGTTCACAATCCAGATCTACTGCGACTTCTCGGGCTATTCCGACATGGCTATCGGCCTGGCGCTGATGATGGGCTTCCGGTTCAAGGACAACTTCGACGCCCCCTTCAAGTCGCAGAATCCGAGCGACTTCTGGCGTCGCTGGCACATCTCGCTCTCCTCATGGCTCAGGGACTACATCTACATACCCCTCGGGGGGAACCGCCACGGCAAGGCGCGCCAATACCTCAACCTCACACTGACGATGCTCATCGGCGGCCTGTGGCACGGCGCATCGTGGATGTACCTGCTGTGGGGCGGCTACAACGGCGTGCTGCTTGCGGGCCACAAGATGCTGTCGAAGCGGTGGCACGCCCCCGCGCGACTCAAAGGGACACGGCTGCTGTCGGCGCTCAACATCACCCTGACAATGATGCTGATCATGGCCGGCATGATGATCTTCAAGGCCCACAGTGTGGGCGATATCTGGGTGATCTGCCGCCAGATCTTCACCGACTTCCGTCCGCAGGTCATTCCGTCGTTCGTGGAGGCTTACCTGCTGATAACGTGCCTGATAGTGGGTGCATACGTGATGCACTACCTGCCTCGTCGCCACACCGACGCGCTCAAGCGCCGCTTCGACGCCACTCCCCTGCTGTTGCAGGCCCTCATCCTGGCCATAGCCATCTTCATCATAATCCAGACCCGCCAGGCCGACCTGGTGCCGTTCGTCTACCTCCAATATTGAGTGAATCTTATAAGTCTTATAAGTCTTATAAGTCTTATAAATCTTATAAGTTTTATAAGCTGCGAGATACCGAAAAGTTGGTATCGCCCGGCGGAGGTATGCGGAGGCTATACCCAAATATAGGTATTTTGCTCTATGGATTAACGAGTTATGAAAATTTTGGCGTACATTTGCGTTGTGAAATTATGTAGAATTATACGTTAACCTCATACGCTAAAACGTAAGCCTTTGACAGATATGCCCCTGCGCGACGCAGGGGCCTTTCTTTTACCTATTGCCTCTGACTTTTTAATCTCTCGCAGATTCAACGGATAAACGGATATTTTCTCCGGGGGGCAATCCAACGGAGGGCGCATCCGCGCCCCGGGATGAAAACGGATTGAAATTACCTATGTGTGGGTAGGAAAGCAGGATTCAATCCTGCGTCCTCCGGTTAACGGCGGCGCGATGAAATGGGTATATCAAAATTGCCTAAAACGGGTTTTGCTGTAGGGACGCTCCGTGGAGCGTCCGCACAAATACCTGCTAATCACGGTCTGTTCGCGGACGCTCCACGGAGCGTCCCTACAGCGGGAACGATCGAGACCGGTTTTGACACAGCCTCTTTCCTCCGGATGGCCACTCTTGCCTCTTGCCTCTCGCCTCTTGCCTCTCACCTATAATTTGGGGGTTAGGGAAAAAAGTGGTAATTTTGCAGGGTGCGGAGAGTTGGCTCTCCGCAGTGGTGAAACACGATTATAATTACGTTATGCTCAGAAAGTTATTGGTATATATAGGGATAATGGCCGTGGTGGCGGGCGCCGCGGCGCAGCAGCCGGCTGACTCGGTGGACGCGATATTGAGCAATGCGGCGCTGCTGGAACTGCTCGCCTCCCCTGCCCCGCAACCGGTCCAGACGCCTGACACTCTGTTTGCTGCGCCGAAAGTAACGGCTATGCCTACGGTGCAGCGCAACAGCCGCGAGCGGCGCGAGAGCGTTGCCGAACGGCTGCGCCGCTGGAAGCCGGAGGAACTGGTGGCCGACACGACGCTCGACGTGTCATACATGAGCGTGCCGACGTGGATGAAGCTCCCGGCAGTGTTCTCAAAAGTGAGCGTCACTCTCCCCGACGAGGCCTATAACCCGCTGCATGACAGCTATCCGGCAGCATCGCCGGCATGGAGAGCGTGGGCTGACGGCGCCGTGGCGCGCGACTCGCATTTCCGCCTCATGCAGCAGCAATGGATGCTGGAGCACCCGGAGCTGGTGTTCTACAACACGGCGACGATGGCCGAGCCTCCCCGCGAGTTCATAATGAGCGTGGACCCGTCGACGGCGCAGATCTCCGTGCAGGAGTTCGACACGTCGGCCTCGGCGCTGAAAAAGGCGGGGCAGATCGAGGCCAATATCAACCGCATAAACTGGCTGCATACCTTCGACGGCTCGGTGCAGTTCTCGCAGGCCTACCTGTCGCCCAACTGGTATCAGGGGGGTAACTCCAACCTCAACGCCATTGCCAACATACTCTACAACGTAAAGCTCAATCCGGCGTTCCACCCCAACCTCATCTTCGAGGTGACGGCGGCCTACAAATTGGGAGCCAACAACGCCCCCGACGACTCTGTGCACCAGTACAATATTTCGGAGGACCTTTTCCAGGTCAACGCCAACTTCGGCGTGCGGGCCGCCCGCCGGTGGTTCTATTCGGTGAACGCACAGTTCAAGACGCAGCTGCTCAACAACTACAAGAAGAACTCCAACGACCTGGCCGCGGCCTTCCTCTCTCCGGCCGAGCTGAACATCGGTCTTGGTATGACCTACTCCTACGAGAATCCCAAGAAAACCGTGGAGTTCAAGGCCTCCATCGCCCCGGGATCATACAACCTCAAGACCTGCACCAACCCGCACATCGACCCCACGCAGTTCGGCATCGACGCGGGCAAGAAGTCGGTGAGCCAGTACGGTTCGTCGGCCGAGCTTACCCTGAGGTGGAAGATGGCGTGGAACATAGAGTACTTCTCGCGGATGTTCCTCTTCACCAACTACGACTATGTGCAGGGCGACTGGGAGAACACCGTGACCTTCAACATATCGCGCTTCCTCACCACGAAGATCTACGCCCACCTGCGCTACGACTCTTCCATGCCGCGCACCGAAGGTACGCGGTGGCACCACTGGCAGCTCAAGGAGATACTTTCCATAGGGTTCGCCTATAAATTCCAGCGCGGATGACCGGGAGGCGGCACATACTCCCGGCCCGGGCACTGGCGCTGATAGTGGCGCTGCTGCCGCTGTGGGCAGCAGGGCAGAGGCGACTCTTCGCCTCGGAGGGGGATATGCCGCAGCGGTCGTGGATCATAGCCGGCTTCAACGACTCCACGGCGCGTGCCGCGATAGGGGAGAGCCCTGCCGGCGCTGCCGAAGGGATATGGCAGGCCACAGCCGACGGCGCCCGCGTGGCGCTTGTGGCCGGTGATGCCCCGGGTCTGTGGCGGTGCGACATTGCGGATGCACCCTACAGCGGCGTGCGGCGCCTGCTGATGGTGATCCTCGACTCACCCCGTCCGGGGATACGTTCCGGCACGGTGATGGGGTGGGCGAGTCCGTCGGCCACCCCCGGGAAATGGGAGGCACAGATCTTCACCCGCACCGACGGACGCGAGCTCGACACCCCGCGTAAGTTCACGCTGACACTGGCCGACGCCAGCCATATAAGTTTCGCCCCGGCCTCCTCCGGGCTGAGAGTGCGGCTATGGAAACTTATACCATACTTTTTCCGCAGTGCCCTGACGGAGACCCCGGAAAAGGAGGGGCACGAGGGGCTGCTGCGGCTGTGGCCTCCGCCGGCCGACGCACCGCCGCTGAATCCCGTCTACCTATGATCAGAACCATCACAATCCTCGCCATAATCCTGCTGACCGCGTGGGCCGCCCCCGGCCAGCGGACCACGGTGCGCCCGCTGCGGAGCGCTACAGAGGCTCCCGTAGCCCCCGCCGACACGATCCGTGGCGCCGAAGCCGACTCGCTGCTCATATTCAGCGGCTACGAGAAGACCCTCCGCGCCTCGAAGGAGACCATCTTCGTGACCAACCGCAGCGACAGGGGTGTATGCACGGTGATATTCACCGTGACCTATCTTGACGCGCAGGGTAGGCAGCTCCACCGGCGCACCGTGAGGCAACATGTGGATCTCCCCGCCGGAGAGACGCGCCGCCTGGACTTCCCCGCCTGGGACACCCAGCGCACCACATATTTCAGCGGTGGGCCGCGGCCGCGTGTGGCCGCCATACCCTACACAGTTGCCGTCACCGAACCAAAAGCCATAGCCGAGCCATGTTCAAACACCCCATAGAGCAGATAAAACAGTTCATAGAACTGAAACCCGAGGAGGAAGACGCCCTGCGCGAGATGATGGTGGAGCGCATAGTACCCAAACGCGAGACTATAGTCGGCGCCGTGAACCTTGGCACCTTCGTCTTTTTCCTGGCCGAAGGAGCCGCCCGGATGTTCTATATACTGAAAGGGAAGGAGCACACCATCGATTTCATCTTCGACAACGGCTTCATGGTAGTGCCGCAGATCGTGCTGAAGAACTTCCCCGAGACAGTGGCGATAGAGTTCCTGGAGAAATCGCGCATCATCTATGTGCCGCCGCTCCGTATCAAGGACTACCTGAAAGGTAAAAGCCACGTCGACAAATATCAGGCCATCCTCTTCATGAACGCGGCTCTTTTCACCCACAACACCATGCTGGAGGAACGCCTGAACATGGTGCAGAACCTTTCGTCGACCGAGAAATACGCCTGGGTGCTCGAGAAATACCCGCGTATACAGGAGCGCGCCACCATCACGCAGGTGGCCTCCTTCCTGGGCGTAACCAAAGAAACCCTTTACCGTATACGAGCCGGAAAATACTGATATATTTACATAACAATGGATAACAACAATAAAATCAACGACATAACGGAATATATCTCCGAGGCCGTGCGCCGCTACAAGGCGCGCACCGGAGCCTCACGCTTCACGCCGAAGGCCGCCCTCATAGACATGGACGGCACTCTCTACGACTCCATGCGCAACCACGCCCGCGCCTGGCACCGGATGGTGTCGGAGCAAGGGATGGCCTGCACCGAGGAGGAGTTCTTTCTTGTGGAGGGGATGACCGGAGCCGAGACCATCAACGACATCATGCTCCGCGAACGCGGACGCGAGGCCACCGCCGACGAGCGCCGTGACCTCTACGCCATCAAGGCACGCTATTTCAACGAGTTGCCGCGCCCCGAAGCCATGCCGGGAGCCGCGCGGATGCTGCGCACCCTGGAGGAAAGGGGTGTGAAGCGAGTGCTGGTGACCGGATCGGGGCAGTCGTCGCTCCTGAACCGTCTGGCGAACGACTTCCCCGGGGCTTTCCTGCCGGGGATGCGCATAACATCGGCCGACGTCACCCGCTGCAAGCCCCATCCCGAGCCATACCTGCGCGGCATGGGTCTGGCCGGAACCGAACCGTGGCAGACGATGGTGATAGAAAACGCACCTTTGGGGGTAAAGTCGGGCCACGATGCAGGGGCATTCACCGTGGCCGTCACCACCGGCCCGATTCCGCGCGAGGAGATGGAGAAAGCCGGCGCCGATATCATCTTCCCCTCGATGGAGGCCTTTGCCGACGCGCTGCCGCAGCTTCTTAAACAAAGCGCCCCGCAGTGGCGTTGAACGGATAAAAACTATTCCAAGATGGCAGAACTTCTATTCACCAACCATGTGGAGCAGGCTCTCGACCGGGCTGTGGAGGCACTGGCTCCCAACGGGGTTTTCGTGCTTGTCGACTCCAACACCGCATCGTTCGTACTACCGCGCCTGCAAGGCATCTCCAAGGCCGTGGGGGAAGCGCGGGCCATAGTCATCCCTCCCGGCGACGACCACAAGGACGTCAACAGCCTCGGCTCCATCTGGCAGGAGCTCTCCGACAAGGGGGCTACCCGCTCGTCGGTACTCATAAACCTCGGCGGGGGTGTGGTGACCGATATCGGCGCTTTCGCCGCCTCCACATTCAAGCGCGGCATGAAGTTCATCAATGTGCCTACATCCCTTTTAGGGGCCGTCGACGCCTCCGTGGGGGGGAAGACGGGCATCAACTTCGCCGGTCTCAAGAATGAGGTGGGACTGTTCAGCAACGCCGAACTCACCATCATATCCACTACATTCTTCAACACCCTGACGTCGCAGCAGCTCCTCGATGGGTACGCCGAGATGTTGAAACACGCGCTGATCTCCTCGCCGGAGATGACCTCGCGCCTGCTGGCCTACAACATCACGGGCTATTCGCCCGAACCGCTGCTCAACCTCCTGAAAGAGAACGTGGGTGTGAAAGTGCATTACGTGGAGGCCGATCCCGAGGACCGCGGCTGCCGCCACGCCCTGAATTTCGGCCATACCTTCGGCCATGCCTTCGAGTCGATGGCGCTGCAGCGCGGCGCGCCCCTGGCCCACGGCTATGCCGTGGCTTTCGGTATGGTGGCGGCGCTGATCCTCTCGCACCTGGAGCTGGATTTCCCCACGGAGTGGCTCAACCGCTACGTCACTTTCGTGAAGGAGAACTACGGCGGTTTCGCTTTCGACTGCCGCGACACCGACCGCCTGATCGCCCTGATGCAACACGACAAAAAGAACACTACCCCCGACAGCATCAACTTCACGCTGCTGCGCGGAGTGGGGGAGGTGGAGATCAACCGCCCGGCCTCGCACTCCAACATCCGCGCCGCCCTGGAGATCTACCGCGACATGGTGCTGTAAAAGAGGCAAGAGGCAAGAGGCAAGAGGAGCGGGCCGGGCGTAGGGTCGCGACCTGTCGCGACTGCCACAAACTCCCGCCTCTTGCCTCTTGCCTCTCGCCTCTTGCCTCTTGCCTTTAACTTATGGGGAGCAAACTTTAGGGGAGGGGAGGACGTTTAAACTTCGCAGGCCCATGAGAAAACGGGGTCAGCTCCATGAATGACTGTGGTTTAAACGTTGTAAAAGATTATGAAGGCATCCCTGAGAAATGTGTGGAAAAGCGGCGGCGCTGAAGTGAGGAATATGGCCGCGGGGATAGCCGTGGCGGCACTGTGCGCGGCGATGGCGGCTTGTAGCGGCGAAAAGGCGCATGATGTGGTGTTCGCCGACGACCGCGATCTCGGGGAGCAGGCGGTGACGGTGGATTCGTGCTACACTGCCGACACGGTGTTCACTTTCGGGACGAACCGTGTGGACGCCCTGGAGATAGCGCGTATCTTCCCCACGGAACACGATGATGTGTATATTTCCATGCGTGTCTACGCCCTGCGGGGCGATTCGCGGGTGAATATCGGGCTGTCGCGGATAGTCTCGGAAAATTACGACATCGTCAGCGGGGGCGACGTACACTATGATCCTCACGATGATACGGCGCGGGCCGTGGAGCGCCAGATGGATTATTACGGAAAGGTGTTCACCGACACTATCCTGCCGCAGCTGCGCGAATCGGTGAAATACGGATTTTTTCTGAACATGGACCTGCGCCCGGCATGGACCGACGGCTCGGGGCTGATAACCTATTCGTCGTATGTGGAGTCGTGCGGGGGAGCGGTATGCGATGTCGACGCATACTATATCACATTCGACACCACGACCGGAAAGCGTCAGACTTTCGACCTCCTGGTGCCCGACCGACAGACCCGCGCGCAGATACGCCGACGCCTGGTGGATGAGATCGCCGCCTCGCGCAACCTATCCACGGAGCAGTATCTCCACGACGTTAGCACCTACCGCAACCCCGACAGCATGGTGTCGCTGACGGCGGAGGATTTCCCCATCTATTACGTGGCGCGCCTGGGCCAGGAACTGGTGTTCTCATACCCGCAGGGCACGATTGCCCCCTTCCGCGAAGGGTGCCCCATCTATCACGTCGCGACGGACAGGTAGGGCACCCCGCGGGATGAAGGGATATGTCAGGGAACGAGCACTTTGTCGACCCTATTCCCCTGGCGACGGAAAATCCTTAATGGCGGTGGAATAAACCGACTCATACACTTCAGACGGATCAGAAAATTAAGACACTTTCGTGTTTATATTTTATTTGGAGCGCACCTCCGGCGTCAACGGGTCAAAGTTATGCAAAATTTGCTTTCTGTACAAACACTGGGCAGAATTTATTATGCCTGACACAGATTTGTAGCACAAGCGACAGGTTTTATCGCTTTTTACACCGTTTCTTGGAACGTAATATCGGTTTTTTTTAAATTTTTATATACATAATGCCAAAAACACGGAATTATTTCCGTAATTTAGCGGCAGTGACATCCGCCGAAAATCACCTACAAAAACATAATAAACATATTCATTAACCACTTCAATCTCTTCAAATGAAAAAAGCTCTACTTTTTGCATTAGGACTGACGGTAGCCTGCGCCGCATGGGGGCAGGGAACAATCACCCTGACCACGGACGCCCCCGTCGGTACGGTAGTGAAATTCCTCCCCAATGCAGTGTCGGCCACCCAGCCGATCCAGATCGACTGGGGCAACGGTGAAATCGTAAACCAGACTGTCGACCCTAAAAACGCGGCATGGCAGCGATGGGTGGAGGGTACCATAGAGGGTGAGACAATCACCATCACCGGCAATCTCACCGAACTGTCATTCCAGGAAGCCCAGCTGACCTCGGCTGTAGTGGACGGCATGGTCAATCTGGAGAGCCTCACCCTGTCGAAAAACGCACTCACCTCATTCGAACTCATAGGAACCACACCGCTGAAGAAGATAGATCTGAGCTACAACAAAATCGCCAACACAGCCAGTCAGAACGCCACTCTCGGCCTGGAGGCCGCAGCCCGCGCGCTCACAGACCTGAACCTGAGCCATAACGAGGGTCTGCAGGCTCTGAAAGTCGACGGGCTGCCCAACCTCGTGTACCTTACGCTCAACGACTGCCCCGACCTTATGTCGGTATTCATCTGTCTTCCGGAAGCGGCACACCCCACTTTACGCTCCATCAACCTCGACAACTGCGCGCTGTCGCATTTCTACCCTGTGTCGATGCCGAGCCTGCGCACACTCAACCTCGCCAACAACAACCTCGTAAGCGGCGACAACGACTATGATCCATTTATGATGGGCGATTATCCTGAGCTTACGAGTTTCGACATCAGCGGCAACTCCGGAATCCGGGAAATCGACGTGACTTCGTGCACCAAGCTCGAACAGTTCCGCGCAAACGACTGCGACCTGAGCCGCGTGGACCTGGGCCAGTGCCCCGAACTGATAACCCTTTCCCTGCGAAACAACAACATCAAGACCCTTGACCTGGGCAACAACAAAGCCCTCTCCACTCTCTATATCGGAGGGAACCCGATCAAAGAACTTGACCTGACCGAGTTCGACAAAATGAAATCGCTCGACATCTCCAACACCCAGATTTCGCGCGTGAACCTTATGAACGCCTACTACCTTCAGGACTTCAACGGCGCAGGCTCTCTGCTGGAATGGGTTGACTTCGGAGGTCAGCAGCCCAACCGCATGACCAAAATCGACCTGCGCTCCTTTTCCCCTGAGGTGT
>URZG01000020.1 GCA_900552325.1 uncultured Porphyromonadaceae bacterium
AACTCAGCGGCGAGAGGGTATACACGTTTATAAGCCCGGCCATGGTGTTGCGTCCGTAGAGTATGTTCTGCGGTCCGCGAAGCACCTCCACGCTCTCTATGTCGGCGAGGTCGAAATCGAAGTTATCCTTGTTTATGATCGGCACATTGTCGATGTTCAGTCCCACCACAGGCTGGTCGATACGCGCCCCGAATCCGCGCACATACACCGACGAGGTCATCCGCGAGCCGTAGGAGGGGATGTAGAAATTGGGGGCGATCAGCCCCGCCTCCTTGATGTTGTCCACCCCAAGACGGCTCACTGCCGCCGGGGTGAGCCGTGTCACCGACTCGTCGGCGTTTGCACGCGAACCACCCTTGATGGCCGTCACAGTCACCTCGTTCAGCGACAGCACCGTATCGGTTTTCTCGGCTGCCGAGACGGTGGCCGACAGAAGTACCGACAATATATATATTATATGGAGACGTCTGTTGATTTTCATTTACAGGTGCAAAGTTAACACATTTTCTCCACATAACCATCTACGGCGCCCCCGGCTGCACCGCGCCACGGCGGCTCAGCTCCTTAATAATAATTAAAAAGGGGCGCCGTACATTGCCGTTCCGCGGGAAATTGTTAAATTTGAACCCGAAAGTCAATTTGAATCATGGCCACCGAAGTACCACAGGAAAACAGCGAGCTCGTAGAGCGGCTGCGACAGCCCCAAAGCTGCCGCCAGGCCTTCAACGAGGTCATACGCCTGTACTCCGAGCCGCTCTACCGCCAGATACGCCGCATGGTTCAGAACCACGACGACGCCTCGGATATACTGCAGAACACATTTCTCAAGGCATGGCAGTCGGTAGAGAATTTCCGGGGCGACGCCCGTCTGAGCACCTGGCTCTACAAGATCGCCCTCAACGAAAGCATCACCCACCTGCAGAAAGAGCGCAAGCGCCTGAGTCTCAGCCTTGACGACGAGGAGAGCCATCTCGCCAACCTTATCGAGGCCGACGAGTGGGTCGACGGCGACGAACTCGCCCTGAAACTCCGCAAGGCCGTGGCCACCCTGCCCGAAAAGCAGCGCATGGTGTTCAACATGAAATATTACGACGAAATGAAATACGAGCAGATGTCCGAGATTCTCGGCACCACCGTAGGAGCCCTCAAGGCCTCGTATCACCTCGCGGTGAAAAAAATTGAAAATTTTTTCGCCAACAACGACTGACAGGGTTAAACCTTTCACATGCGCGGGCGTCATAATATTGCACAGCTTCAAAAACAGAGACATGAAAAAAGATAACGACATACTCTCCCGCGTGGGCCGCAACGACGGCCTCACCGTTCCGGAGGGATTCTTCGAGGCTTTCGCCGCGAAGATGGAGGCGTCGTTGCCCGAGAATCCGGCCGCCGAAAAGCCTCAGGCGGCAATCATCCCTCCGCGCACTTTCTGGCAGAAGATAAGACCGTACACCTATATGGCGGCGATGTTCGCCGGAGTATGGTGCATGGTGAAGATGTTCTCTCTTCTGTCGCCTGCCAACGTCGACCTCTCCATCGACAACAATCAAGTCCTTTCCGACGCGCTCCGCGACGACAATTTCGTCTACGAATACATCCTTAACGATGTGTCGGAGCGGGAAATCCTTCAGGAGATGTACGACGACTCGCTTGACGTAGACGACATCATCCCCGCCGAAGGATTCGGTCTCGACGAGGCCGAAAGCGTTCCGGGCGAACCCTCATTGACTGAATGAACAAGTTGACCCATCCATGATCCGCAGTTTTGTAATATACACCACTCTCCTCCTGGCACTGATATTGCCTCAGGGCGCAGGCGCTCAGCTCAAGAGCGCCGAGAGCCTCCGTGCCAAATGGCTTTCCGAGATACGCCAGGTGAAACGCAATTATTTCATCAAGGAGCTTGACCTCGACCGCGAGCAGCAGAACAAGTTTTTCCCGCTCTACGAAGAGATGGAGGACAAGACTTTCCGCATCGACGACGAGGCGCGCCAGATGGAACAGCGCATAGCCGAGGCAAAGGACGCCACCGACACCGAATACGAGAAGACCGCCGAGGCACTCTATGACGCCGACGTGCAGACCGCCCAGATAAAGCGCGAATACATGGATAAGTTCAAGACCATACTTACCCGCCGCCAGCTCTTCGAGCTGAAAAGTGTGGAAAAGAAATTCTCGCGTGAGATGATGCGCCAGCATCACAGACTCCGTAAAGAGAAAAATAAAAACTGACCTCTCCTCCGGTTCCTCTGAGAACTTTCAGATTCTTACGACGTTAAATAATAAGACACGATAGCGGACGTTTCCCGGTCCCGATGTGCGGTAACGATAACGGAAACGATCCAGTCAGGGCAACAGGGCCACGCCCGCGTTGCCCTTGCTTTTTATAATTCCACAACATTGATTATGAGAAGATTAACGGTTCTATTTCTGATGATTGCCGCCGTCACAGGGATGTGGGCGCAGAAAAACGGCGCTCCCGATTTCGCATATCCGCAACAGGTGGAGAAGGATGCCGACGCGACTATACGCAAGGCGCTCGAACGTGACGACTCTCCGGATCTCCTCGAGGGGGCGGTACAGTGGAGCCTCGCCAAGACACAGGTATCATCCGATTCCATCCCCACTGTGCTCGCGCGCCTGGAGCGCCTGCATGGCACCGTCAGCGACCCCGTTGCCAAAGCCATGCTGAGCTGCCTGCGCGCCACAATCTATACCCGCGCATACCGGAACAACCGTTACGTCTACGACCGGCGCGAATACACCGCCGCTGCCGGAGAGGATTTCACACTCTGGAGCAAGGAAAATTTCGTCCGCCGTGTCGACTCCCTCACAATGGCCTCGATGATGCCGCAGGAAGCCCTCCTTGCCACTCCGGCAGCAACATACTCCGGGGTCATAGATTTCAACGGTGCCGACGCCACTCTCTATCCCACCCTCTACGACTTCATCGGGATGCGTGGCGCCGACAACCTTCAGACTTTCGTCAGCGGCGAAAATACCCTCAACGAAGCTCTGCTGACCGACTGCGACAACTCGCGTCTTTACCCGCCGACGGGCACTGCGACGGGCGACATCCTCCGCATCTACCGCTCGCTGGGGCGGTCGGCCGACAGCTCACTCCGCGCACCGGCACAGGTAAACTATGTGCTCACCCTGATGGAGTTCATCAACGACCATGCCTTCCTCACCTCCGACGGAGGAGATGCATATAACGAAGCTCTGATGCATGAATACCACCGTTTCCTCCCCTACACCGATTCGGCGGTGCGTTTCCTCCTGGCAACCGACAACGATTATAAGCCCCGGAAATTATATGAGGAGCTGTTACGTTTCAAAAAAGAGCATCCGGCTTACGCCGATATGAACGCAGTGACGAACCGCATCAATTCGCTGAGCCGCAAGAATGTAGAGCTCGCATATCCCTCTATGGCCGTTCCCGGCACACCTTTCACCGTAAAGGTGGCGACAAGTAATATCCCGGAGCTGACCGTTGTCCTCTACGATGTAACATCGCTCATTCCCCGCGGCGATTCCGGCCTTAACTTACGTAAATATGGCGCGCAGCTCGGCAAAGCCGTTGATTCACGCACCATATCCCTGACCGGCGACGTGCCTTTCCAGGCCGATACCACCGTGACTTTCACCATTCCGAAATTCGGGCGTTATATCCTTGTAGCCGAAGCCAATGAATTGGCCGACAAGACAAACTGGGTTCAGGCAATCTACGCCACTGACATAGCCCCGGCGGTATTAGAACCCTCGCCCTGGCTCGTGGCTGCCAATCCCCTCACCGGAGAACCCCAGAAAGGTGTGCAGTTCTCTTTCCGGCCGTGGAGCCGCAATACGGGCTTCAATATTCTTCCCGGCTCTACCGGAACGGACGGGCTCCTAAAAGCCGACGTGAACAAGGATGGCGGTGATGTGCTGGCACAACGCGGCGACGACCGGTACGGTCCCCGCGTCAATATGTACGGATTGTATGAGGCGAGTCTTTCCGAAAATCTGGATGTAGAGCTCTTAACGCCACTTTCACTCTATCATCCCGGCGACACCGTGCGTTGGGCGGCTGCCGCTTTTGCCCATGACGGGAAAAAGACGCATGCCATAGCCGCGAACCGCAAAATCAGGCTCACCCTCTACGATGCCAACGGGCAGGAGCAGGGGAAAAGCGTGGTCACCACCGACGGATGGGGCCGTGCCGAAGGGTACTTCATTCTTCCTCCTGCCGGACTTCAGGGGCGTTTCAGCATCCGCGCCACTTACGCTACCGCCAGTGACGACGACAACTATGGCGGCGATGTATGGTTCACCGTCAGCGACTATCGGCTCCCCACTTTCCGCGTGGAGGATGTTGCCGCCCGAGCCCCGAAAGCGGGTGATGAAGCCGGCGTCGTAAGCGGCAAAGCCACGACATTCGCTGGATTTCCGGTGGCCGACGCCAAGGTGGATGTGCAGCTCAAGGTGCGCACAGGCCTGTGGTTCTGGGCCCGCACATCGCCCGTATTCGCCTCGCTGAAAGGCACCACTGATGCCGACGGTAACTTTTCGATACCCCTCCCCGTCGACCTGCTTAACGGTTCGCCGGCACCCGACGGTGTTTTCCTTGCTTCGGTGACGGTGACCTCCACCGACGGCGAGACTCACGAAGGCTCCGCGCAATTCAACCGTGGCAAACCCCTGGCCATCAACACCGACATCCCCTCGGTGATCGACCTCTCCAAACCATTCAAAGCCTCGGTCAACACCCTTGACTACAAAGGCGAAAAAGTCGACTCCGAACTCTCTTACTCAATAACAGGAAGCGATGCCGCCTCAACCTTCAAAGAGGTCAGCGGCACGATCAAATCAGGATATATCACCGGCTTACTCGGGGAGCTGCCTTCGGGAAGCTATAAGGCACGGTTCGCCACCGCCGACACTACCCTCGCCGCGCCCGCCGAAAATATCAGCTTCATCCTTTACCGCCCAGATGCCAAAATCTCGCCGGTGAAGAGTCCGCTGTGGGCACCCGAGCACCAGTCCGTTGCCGATGCCGACGGTAAGGCCGAAATCGTATTCGGCTCCGACACCGACGGCGCATGGATATGGCTTGCAGTGACCGACGACGAGGCTCGCCTCATTGAAAACCGCTGGCTGCGCTCCCGCAAGGGGATGCAGACTCTCACTGTAAATCTCCCGGCCAACGCTAAGAAAGTGAAAGCGCAGCTGAACGCTATCCGCGACTATAAGTCGTTCAGCGAGAATATTACTCTTCTTCCGGCATCTTCGCAGAAGAAGATAGCGCTGAAAATCGAGACATTCCGCGACCACGTGACACCCGGCGACCTCGAGACCGTCACCTTCCGTATTCTCCCCACGGCCGGTGCCGATCCGCGCAGCGCAGTGATGGCTTCGATGACCAACATGGCCATCAACCAGCTCGCTCCCGGGAGTCTGAAAATCAATATCCCATCTGAACAATTCCGCTCTGCGTGGCTTAAAGGCTGGGATCTCAATACCGATATGAGTTACTGGAAGTCACCCTATAATTATCTCCCTACGCTCAATTACGATGCACCCCGCTGGGATTTCTATGGTGTGGACTTCTTCCCGGGCTTCGGCTCCATGTATAACCTGCATATACGCGGCGCCCGGCAGCTTGCAATGGCCAAATCCGAATCCGTGGAAGAGGTTGCCACCGTGGATGAAGTGTTCGATGCCGCCGCCCCGATGGCAAAAATGGCAGCTGCCGGCGCCACTGCCGATGCCGGGCCGGTACTCGCCGAGAATGAAGTGACCGAACACAGCGGCCAGATTGATGTACAAGAAAAAGAGGAGGATTCCTACCGTCCATCCGAGATTCCTATGGCTTTCTTCCGCCCCATGCTCACTACTGCCGACGACGGCTCGCTGGAGCTTACCTACCGTGTACCCGATGCGAACACCACCTGGATTCTCCGTGCCGTGGCCTACAACCGCGAGCTTCTCCAGGCCACTGCTTCGGCCGACATAGTGGCCTCCAAGCCGCTGATGGTCAACCTCAACGCCCCGCGTTTCCTCCGCAGCGGCGACCGCATCACGATTCCCGCCTCGGTGATGAACGCCACCGACTCCGTATGCTCCCCCTCCGGAAAGATCGAGATTATCGACCAGGCTTCCGGCAAGGTGCTCGCCGCCAAGGCTTTCAACCTTCTCGACATAGCGCCGCGCGGGCAGGCCACCGTGGCGCTTGACTACGAAGCAAATACACTCACCGCCGCCCTGGTGGTACGCGTGAAGGCCACCGCAGGCAACCATACCGACGGCGAGCAGGAACTCGTGGCCGTACTCCCCGCACAGCAGGACGTGATGGAATCGCGCATATTCTACATCCCCGCCGATACTGCCCGCTTCACCATGCAGCTTCCCGCCCTCGCTCCCGACGGAAAGGCCTTGCTGAATTTCACCGAGAACCCCACATGGCAGGTTGTTTCGGCTCTTCCCGGACTGCGTGAAGGCAATATCGACTCCTCCATCGAGGCAGCCCACGCCCTCTTCTCGGCCGCAGTGGCCCGCGGACTGGTACAGCGCTATCCCGAGGTGGCGCGCACCCTGCGCCGCTGGAGCGAGAATCCCGCCGACTCGGCTCTCGTGTCGCCCCTCCAGTCCGATTCCGAACTCCGCAAGGTGCTCCTTTCGGCAACGCCGTGGGTACAGGAAGCCCTCAGCGATACCCAGCGTCTGCAGCGCCTCGCCCTGCTTCTTGACCGCAAAGAGTGCGACAAAGTGACCGCCGAAGCCATAGAACTCCTCGCAAAAACGAGCGCTTCGGGCGGCGGATGGTACTGGACGGCCCGTTACCCTGAGGTTTCGGAATGGGCCACCACCGAGGTGCTCATGACTCTCGGACAGCTCAACCGCATGGGCTGGCTCCCCGACGACAGCCGCATGGCCCGCATGGCCGAAGGAGCCTGCCGCTGGCTCGACGCCGAGACCGCCCGTCAGTTCACCAAATACCCCGAATCGGACTACTCGCTCTACACCTACCTGCGCACTCTCTTCCCCGCCATAAAGCAGTCAACCGCCTCGCAGCGCGTCAGCAACGCCACCGTGCAGCGGTGCATCGCCAAGTGGAAAGAATATTCCCTCCAGGGCAAAGCCCTCTCCACGCTGATCCTTTCGGCCAAGGGATATGCCGCCACTGCGCGACAGATCGTGGCCTCGCTCAGCGAGTTCGCCACCTCTACACCTGAAAAAGGGATGTGGTGGCAGCAACTCGACCACACCACATGGAACTCCCTCGACCGCGTAGGCGTAACCTCCGTTCTTCTCCAGGCCTATAACGCCGTGCAGCCTAAATCGAAGGAGGTCGACCGCATCCGCCAGTGGCTCGTGCTCCAGAAACAGAACACCGACTGGGGTTCCTCCGCAGTGACATCGCTCGTGGTGGCCTCCATCCTCTCCACCGGCTCGGAATGGACCGTCAACCCCGCCGGGACCGCCATCCATATCGGTGACGTCCTGCTGCAGCCCGACAAGACGCGCTACGCCACCGGCGAGTTCACCGCCGACATCTCCGCCGACCTCACCGCTCCAGCCGTGATGGTCATAGACCGTCAGGCCAACTACCCCTCGGTGGGGAGCGTGGTGACTATGGAGCGCCGCCCCATGCAGGACGTCAAGGCAGTGGGATGCGCCGAGGCCACCATCGAAAAGTCCATGAAGGTATATCGCGACGGCCAGTGGACTGAGGCCACCGTTTTCCGCCCCGGCGACCGTGTGCGCGTTACCCTCATCATCACAGCCGACGATGACCTCGACTACCTCGTGGTCACCGATCCCCGTCCCGCCGGATTCGAGCCTGCCGAACAGCTGCCCGAACCGGTATGGAGCGACGGCACTTGCTTCTACCGCGAGAACCGCGACTCATCCACCAACCTCTATATCGACCATCTGCGTCGCGGCACCTATATCCTCTCCTACGAACTCTATGCCGCCCAGCAGGGGGTCTACACCTCCGGCTCCGCTGAGCTGCAGAGCCAGTACAATCCCATTGTCACAGCCCACTCCTCGGGCAGTGTAATCACCGTAAACACTGATGAATAAAATCCTGATGAAACTCCTTGCAGTGGGAGCGCTCCTTACCGGGGCGCTCCCGCTGATGTATGCCGAGGCCCCGAAACACGAGATGCGCGGCGCCTGGGTAGCCACGGTCTACGGCATCGACTGGCCCTCCGTGCAGGGAGCCGACGCCCGGACCGCCGAACTCCAGAAAGCCGAACTGACAACACTGATGGATACCCTGCAGACCGCCGGACTCAACGCCGTGTTCCTCCAGGTGCGCCCTATGGCCGACGCACTCTACCGTTCCGACAAAGAGCCGTGGAGCAGCTACCTCACCGGGCGCCGCGGCACTCCCACCGCCGACGAATGGGATCCGCTCGCCTTCGCCATAGAGGAGGCCCACGCACGTGGCATGGAGCTGCACGCATGGGTCAACCCCCTGCGTTTCGCGGCCTCCTCGGCGTCGCTCCCATCCACCCCGGCCGACACGCGCGCCATCCGCAACGGCTGGATCCTGAAGTCCGGAAAAGCCCCGGCGGTATTCGACCCCGCCCACGAATCGGCGGTGGCGCATGTGGTTGATGTGTGCCGCGACATACTGCGCCGCTACGACGTGGACGGCCTGGTGTTCGACGACTATTTTTATCCCGACCGATTCCCTCGCCAGAAGGGGGAGGCGGCCGACACATACGGCGACCTGCGCCGCCATTACGTGAACCGCACCGTGGCCGCCGTGCATGCGATGGTGGAAAAGACCAAGCCGTGGGTGCGCTTCGGCGTTGCTCCGGCCGGGGTAGCCGGCGGTAACGGAAAGGCCACAGCGCGCTACAATATACTGCCTCCCATCGTGGGCAGCGACTGGATGTACGACCGCATTTTCTGTGACCCTCTGGCATGGCTCAACGAGGGGACGGTAGACTACGTCTCGCCCCAGCTCTACTGGCCCACCGACCACGCCACCAACCCCTACGAGCCGCTCGCACAATGGTGGGATAAGACGGCCCGGCACTTCAAACGCCACTGCTACCCCTCCCACTCCCTCACGAACCTGGCCTCAACCCCGGCCCACTGGCGCGAACAGGGGCTGCAGATCGACATCGACCGCCGCTCCGCCTCCCCCGGATCCGTGCTCTACTCCGCCTCATCGCTCACCGGCAAGAAAGCCGGTGGCCTCGCCTCATGGCTCGGCAACCGCCAGTACCTCATGCCGGCGCTCATGCCCCCGATGGAGTGGAAACATGCCCGTAACCCGGGAAAAATCACCGGCCTTGTTCTCGACGGAGAAACCCTCCGTTGGAAAGGAAACGACGCCGGGCGATACGTGGTGTACGCCCTCCCAGACGATCTCACGGCCGAGGATGTGGCAGCCGACGCCCCCGACCGCAACTACCTTGCCGCCTATATCGCCGGCGTCACCTACAACCCCGAATTCACCCTCCCCGGCTACCTCCTTGAAGGCTACCGCTATGCCGTGGCCCCTTACGACCGCTACGGCAACGAATGGCCGGCCACCATGTTACAGCACCGATAGCCATCCCCCCCGAAATTAATCCAGATTAATGCGGGTAATGGATTTATTTACTACTTTTGGCGCTAAATAGCTCACAATGAAAAACGACAAGGAAACATACGGCAACCTGCGGCAGCTTCTGGCTCTTGAGGCCAGATATGTGGCGCGTCCAGAGGTGCTTGATGAATTCCTGGCCGGAGGCACACCGGTGCGGCTCGACACCTACGGCGCCATGATCGATGCCGGTGAGTTCAATCCCGACATCTATGTGGTGAAGGAGGGGCTCGTGCGTGGCACCTACATGGACAAGAATATCGAGAAAACCGCCGGTTTCGCGCTGCCCGGCACCCTGCTCATCTCCTTCCACTGCTATTACGGGGGCGAGCCCTCCTACTACCGCTTCGAGGCCTGCTGCCCCACAACCGTGATACGCATCCCGCGCGACTATTTCGATGACTATCTGCACCGGTCGCACGAGTTCGCACTCTGGGTGATGAGCGCCCACCAGAACCAGCTTTTCTACAACGAGTGCAAGAACCAGGTGCTCAGCGGCGACGCCAAAAGCCGCCTGCTGCAACTCACCAGACGCCTCTCCGGACTCGTCGACGGCTCATGGCTGCACGAAAACGATACCCCCGACAATCACGACCAACGCGTGAAAACCGAGCTCTATACCCGCTGGAAAGCAATTTTCCGAATCGTACCGTCGAAGATCATCGCCTCCTATCTCGGAATCACCGAGCAGCACCTCAGCAAGATAAAGCGCCAGATCATCACCTCCGGCGAATTGTTAAAATAACCTCCCCGCCACTATTTCTTAATTCAGATTAAAGCGATTGCTGCAATCGTTTCATATATTTGCGGCCTACAATAATAAACCAATTTTCAACCGTATGAACAGAATATTACTCGGAATCTGTGCGGGAAGCGCTGTGGCCCTGACGGCTGCCGCAGCCTGGACGTCAGGCGGCACTACGGCCGACGGCGCGCTCATTCCCGCGTTCTCTCACACTTTTACCGAAGCCGACGATTTTGACGGCTACACTATCATCGACCTTGACGGTCAGGGTGGATGGCAGATGGAGGAAGGCTCCGACGGCGAGTTTATCCCCTGCGTCAAAGGCACCTCCGGCTACTACAATGTGCCGTCGATGAACGACTGGCTAATCACCCCCAAACTCTGGCTCGAAGGGGGCAAAGCCTACCGCCTCACGGTGAATATGTCATCGCAGAGCAACATCGCCCCCGAGCGCTTCGAGGTCAAATACGGCACGGCCCCCACAGCCGACGGGATGACCACCGCCGTCATCGAGCCCACTGAAATCACCAACACCGAAGGGTACGACTTCGACGGCTATCTCCTGCCCGAGACCTCCGGAGAATATTTCGTAGGCGTTCACGGCATGTCCGACCCCAACTCCTGGCGCCTCTACTGCTACTCGATAAAAGTAGGTGAGGCCACGCCGACTACCGCTCCCGGTGCCGTAACGGCACTCACCGTCGTTCCCGACCCCCAGTGGGATATGGCCGCTACCGTGAAGTTCACCGCTCCCGCCACCGATATGGCCGGCGCGGCGCTCACCGCCCCGGTTGATGTCGACGTATGGCGCGCCGGCGTTAAGCTCGGCACCGTCAGCGGCTGCGCCCCCGGTTCGGAGCAGCAGTTCGCCGACAACAACACCGCAGCCGGAGCCGAAATGGAGCGTCCCGGCACTTACGAATACACCGTGATTCCCCGCAACGCCTCCGGCGAAGGTTTCCTTGCCAAGGCCTCGAACTATATCGGTCCGAATATCCCCGGCGACGTCACCGACATACGCCTTGAAGAGACCACTCCCGGCACTGTGAAAATCACATGGAACGCCCCGACAGTCGACAAGGACGGCAACCCCGTACCCGCCGACAAGGTGACCTACGGCCTCGAGCTCCTCGGCGGGGAGGAAAAAGTGCTCGCCACCGGCTACGCCGACACCGAATACACCGTGGCCGTCTGTAAGCCCACCGACCAGACTTTCGCCTGCGTGCGTATCGTGGCCGTCACTTCGGCAGGGTATTCCACCGGCGTGAAATCACCGATTATCCCCGTGGGGCAGCCTGATGCCGCTCCCTATCTCGAATCATTCAGCGAGGGACGCCTGTCGTTCCTCACCGGCACCGAAATTGTGGAGCAGACCGGTTCCGGCCAGCCTGTGGCTATGACATGCATTGACGCCGATGTGCCCTCGGTAGGCTCTTCCGACGGCGACAATGGCTTCGCCTACGGGCGTATGCCCTCCACCGGCGACAAAGTGGCTTTCTTCTCCGGCAAGATTGACCTCTCGGCGCTCACGGCTCCGAAATTTGCCCTCAATATCTTCAAGTTCAGCGCCGACCACGCCAACACCTATACTCTCCAGATGAGGGTTGTAGGCGGCGAATACACCGATGTCGCTACCCTCTCATGCGCCGACTTCACGGAAACAGGCTGGCACAAGACCGTTACCGCCATTCCCGCTCAGTTCATCGGCAAGACGGTGCAGTACCGCATCGTGATGGAGAACGTGAACTCCTTCAACTGCTTCCTCGACCGCGCCCGCATATATGACCAGGCCGACGTCAATCTGGCCGCCCGCACTGTCAACGCGCCTGATGCCGCCGATGTCAACGAACCCTTCGCCATATCGGTCCTCGTGGACAACCTCGGCGAGCTTCCTGCCGAAAACTACACTGTAGAGCTGCTGCTCAACGGGGTGAAGGTTGATGAGAAGGCCGTGGTCGAAACTCTTGCCCCCGACGCCTCGGCCAGCGTGAAGTTCGAGCAGACCCTCGGCGTGACGGCAGAACGCTTCAACAATTACTCCGCACGAGTGGTTATTGAGGGCGATGAATTTGCCGCCGACAATGTGGCTCCTGAAGCCAAGACCGAACTGCGCGTACCCTCGCATCCCACCGTCAACGACCTCAACGGCACAGCCGATCAGGCTACCGGCATCACCCTCAACTGGAGCGCCCCCGACCTCGCCGGCGGGGAAACCGAGCATGTGGTGATGGATTTTGAATCGCTCGAGGACTGCGCCACCGACCTCACCCCCTTCACCACCCACGATGGCGACGGCCTCGCATCAGGCACATATACTGACGATGACATCCCCGGCGTGACCGGCGAACCTGCCGCCTGGTATGTAATCGACTCCTCAAACGAGAACCATGGTGTTGAGCCGGGCAACAACGGCTCCAACAAATATGCCATGGTATGCTACACCGAAGACGATGAGGCCGAAGTGAACAAGAACGATGACTGGCTCATCACCCCCGAGCTTTACGGCGGCAAGCAGACACTCTCGTTCTATGTGCGCTGTCGCGGCTCATGGTATGAGGAGAGCCTTGAGGTTCTTACCTCCACCACCGACAACAAGCCGGAATCGTTCGAGCTTTACGGCGAGCTGACCGTAGCCGAAGAGGAATGGACCCGCATCGAAGTTGACGTGGAGGATGGTGTGCGCTATGTGGCCTTCCGCTACACCTCCGAGGATATGTACTTCGTGGCTATCGACGATATTGAATACGCCCCGGCCGGAGGCAACCCGCTGCTTCAGCTTCAGGGCTACAACGTGTACCGCAACGGCATCCGCCTGAACACCGATCTCCTCACCGAGCCGACATTCACCGATGCCGACTACGAGCCCGACACCGATTACACGTACGCCGTGACCGCCGTTTACAACAAGGGCGAATCGGCGCTGAGCAACCCCGTTGACCTGCGTGTAGTAGCCCTCGGTACCGTCGAGGCCGCCGAAAGCGCCGACACTCCCGCCGAGTACTTCAACCTCGCAGGCGTCCGCGTAGCCACCGGTACAGTCAGCGCACCGAAACCTGCACTCCCCGCCGGCATCTACCTGCGCCGCACCGCCGCCACCACCGCCAAGGTAGTCATCAGATAACATCCCGCAAAACCCTATAAATTATCCGGGCCATAACCGCCGCCGCGGCTATGGCCCGGATTTTTATCTCACACAAAGTTTCAGTCAGTGATATGCCCGTGTTCGCGCAAATATATATCGAGTAGTCGTTTAGCCTCGTCCTCGCTGTATTCGCACGGCACTATCTCCTGACCCCGGTAATTGATATACCCCCAACGGTCTTTCACTTTGCCATAAATTCTTACCTTACGACAATAAAATCCGTTATAATCTTCGGGATAATAATCGATATCATTATATATTTGTGACGTAACAGTTTTGCCAAGAAAGTTGATACATTCACATCCTCCATTGCAAACTACAGCAAGCCTGTCTTTCCCAAATTGATACACACTATTATATTTCGGTGTAACCAAAACCGAACCATCAAGTTTGACAAAGCCCCACTTATCGCCGAGCTTCACTTTTGCGGCTCCATTGGAAAAAGCATCTACTTCGTCATATTTAAAGTCGAAAATCTGCTTGCCGTTACGGTCGAAGCATCCCCATTTTCCGTCTTTCTTTACCATAAAACGGCTTTGGGCGAGATTACTCACTTCTTCGTATCGGCCTAAAAAAATCTCTTTCTTCGTTTTCAGGTCATACACACCATATTTGATATTACCATATTCTCCATCCCAGACTACAACCATGCTGTCGCAAATCTCACTGAATGTATAATATTCCTTATCAATCAGCTTTTCCCCTTTTGTCGACAACAGTTCATCCGGGCCTCTCGATCCATCGCCGGCATCTTTACTTGCGTGATAATATATAGCCGGATGGTCACTCACTCTTTCTTCAAAATACCAATACTCAAAGGGAAGCACCGTTTTCCCCTGCATATCGATCAGCCCATACTTACCATTAAGTTTCACAGCGGCATAACCGTCTATGAAATTAGGGCAATCACCTGCACCGTAAACATCATCATGATCATATATGGGAGCTATCGCCTCTTTGCCTTGCTCGTTGATGAAGCCCCACTTGCCATTCTCCAAAACGGCTATCAGAGAGTATGATTCGGTGTTCCAGTATGTCACGATCCCATTGGAAGACAGTACACTTAAATCAATCATCATACTATACTTATAAGGAGTGAGGGGGCGGAAGCCGTCGGGAGAAACGAGCGCCCACTTGTCATCTTTCTGAAAGGCAAGGAGTATGTCGTCACCGCAAGAGAGCGATTTGATTTCCTGATATTCAAAAGGCACGAGGGTTTTGTTCGAGTAATCGACCACTCCCCAGAGACCATCTTTGGCAGCGGCCACGAAATCAGGGCAGTTGTCAATAGGTCTGTCGTAGATGCATGGTAAAAGTTCATGTCCCATGCCGTTGATAATACCGACTTTGCCGTTCTCCACCACCACGAAGTAATCGTGGCGCTTTATATATTCCATCTCCTCGTAGCGGGGTTCCACAATCTCTTCGCCCATGTAGTTGCGGAGGCCCCAGTAACCGGTGGCTTCGTCGCGGAAAGGATAGACGTAGCGGGTCTTGTTGGAGGTTGTCACGGGGGCAACCTGAGTGTTGGGAAGTATAAGGGTGACAATGTATGTGGTCTTGGCTGCCAGTTCCGGGATACCGTAGTCGGGAAAATATAGTTTCAGCGGCAGCAGGTTTTCGTGGAGCACATGCAGCTCCTTTGTGCCTGAAACGGCATACACCCAATATTCGCCCACATCGTAGCGCACTTCACCTACGACATTGCCTTGGAACTTGGCGTTGGGCGAGGCGATCTCGAACTTCACCAGCGCGCAGGCGTCGCCATTGAGGTCGGTACGGAGATTGTGCGACGCCGAGACATCAAACAGCGCCGCCTCCACATTCTCCACCTCGAAGCGCTGCCCCTTCAGCAGCGCACACGGCACACCGTTGCGGTCGTCCACCTGCTGATGCGCAACCGTGAGATCCATCGCGTCAAGTTCGAGCGACTTCACAGTCAGGCTCTGCCCTATTCCCGACAGTACAGTAACGAATAATAAAAATATGGTTAATAGCGATTTATGCATAGCGCAACAAAATCGTGGCGTCAATCTTTCATTGTGATGCCATGCTCACGGGCGTAGCGGTAGAGGCGGCTGTTGAGTTCCTCGTTGTCGGCATACTTGCACGGCACTATCCATTCGCCGTTTCCGTAATAGCCGTATTTGCCGTTTTTCCTGAAACTGCGAAAATTCAGTTTGCCGTCGGCCGAGGAATATCCGTCAGAAATCTCGTCGTATTCTCCGAATGGAATGACCACCTTGCCGAGTGAGTTGATACACCCCCATTGATCGTTCTTTTTCACACGCGCCAATTTGTCAGGGCCGAAATCGCAACCGAAATCGTATTGAGGCTCCACCACCCACGAACCGCTGCGGTTAACATATCCGTACTTGTCGTTCGAGTCTTTGACAAGAGCCAGGCCGTTCGACATATCCTTTACTAAAGGCACATAACCGGAAAAGAGCTCGCGTCCGGATTTGTCAACGAGGTTCCATCCCTTTCCCTCTATTTTCACCCTGCAAAATCCCTCGTTGCACCAGAATGTATCATCATAGATCTGCGGAGTTATTACCTTTCCGGTAACTACGTTAAAGAGACCCCACTTGTCGTTCGTACCGTCGCAATATGACGTAATCCCCTCGCTGCCGCGCCCGAAAGCGTCGAACACCGGACTTATCACCTTGCAATTACGGTCAAGAAGCACTCCCTTTCCGCGACCGGTATATGCCTTGTAAATACCCTCCTCGCGCAGTCCGAGATGCGGCGAGATAGAAGTATAATCAAAGGGGAGCACTACGTTGCCTG